>NZ_JBSXNH010000091.1:0-128597 GCF_056857535.1 Vreelandella sp. L-25 | reverse complement strand
TCGGGGTTGTGCTTGAGGTAGTCATTCCACAGCACCTCGGCAATATCAGCCATACCCATGGGGGCGCCAGGGTGGCCGGATTTGGCCTTCTGAACAGCATCCATGGAAAGGGCGCGAATGGCATTGGCCAGCTCAAAACGGCTATTCATATTAGTGATACCTTGGTTGTTATATTGGGTAGCGTCTCGTTAGGCACGAGCGGTCAAACGTTGAGTAATCAACGACTCTAATGTTTGCTGGTCGTTGGCAAAGCGTCGGATTCCGTCAGCCAGCATCTCGTTGGCCATTGCATCTTGGTTGTGTTGCCAACGAAAACCTGCTTCTGATAGCGGTGTAAATGCTTTACGAGTGACGGTTTCCTGTTGGATTTTTGGAGTGACCTCTCCTTCCGTGCTATCAAGCTGTTCCAGCAGTCCGGGAGAGATGGTCAGACGATCACAGCCCGCCAATGCTAATACTTGATCGGTGGTGCGAAAACTTGCCCCCATGACGACAGTGTCATACTGACCTTCGGCCGCTCTCTCGCAAATCCCCTTTACAAATAGCACGCCAGGGTCTTCTTCGGGTGCGAACTTTTCACCGCTTGTCTTTTGGTACCAATCGCTAACGCGGCCAACGAAGGGCGATATCAGGTACACACCTGCATCAAAGCAGGCCTGTGCCTGAGCATCGCTGAAGAGAAGCGTTAAGTTGCAGTTGATGCCTTCACGCTCTAATTGCTGAGCCGCGCGGATCCCTTCCCAGGTAGACGCGAGCTTAATTAGCACACGGCTGCGGTTAATACCCATTCTTTCGTAGCGCTCAATCAGCTCGTAAGCCTTTTGAATACTGGCTTGAGTATCAAAAGAGAGGTGTGCGGACACTTCTGTCGATATTCGTCCAGGCACCACATCAGCAATTTGCCTGCCAATCGCAACCGAGAGTTGGTCAACTATTCGGCTCAGGTCGTCTTCATCACGACATGATTCAGCAAGCACCTTGTCGATTAGCTCTTGATAACGAGGCAGTTCGAAGGCTTTGAGAATCAAAGAGGGATTAGTGGTGGCGTCCTGCGGTTGATAGCGCTTTATGGCATCCAAGTCGCCCGTGTCGGCCACGACCAATGAGTGTTCGCGTAATCCAGCAAGAAGCGACATTGCCTACTCTCCTTTAAAAATGAACGCTCTTTGTTCAAATGATTGTTCATTTGAGCCGGTTTAGTCAAACTTTCGCGTCACTGAAATCGATTTTAAGGTCATTGAACAAAAGTATAGTGCTTGTTAGATAGTGATTTATCATTGAATAATTCTTTTTTTATCAATGGCTTGATTATGTTTCCTTAAGTTTCCCTCTAATTTCTCTAGAAAGATGCGGATAGATCTTATGATCGATGTGTTTACAAATGATCGGTTAGTGATAGATTGATAGCGTCAGTAGACGGCTGGCAACCAGGTCGGTATCCATTGTTGGTCGTCCGCGTTTCTATTTCCTAGAAAGGGAGAGTATGAATGTCTGATGTGACGCCTTCTCTCAAAGTCGCCATTGGCGGTGATGAGGCCGCTTACGACTTGAAAGAGATCCTTATCGGTTATATCCGTGAGTTAGGCTACGAGGTTGAAGATTTTGGCACTTTTAATGCCCAGCCGGTCCTGTATCCCGATATTGCCTTTGAGGTGGCTACGGCTATTAAGGAAGGGCGCTTTGATCGTGCAGTGCTGGTATGCGGCACGGGAATCGGGGTGGCTATTTCTGCCAATAAAGTGTCAGGTATTCGAGCGGCGCAGGCGCACGACACTTACTCCGCAGCAAAGGCGCGCACTAGTAACAATGCACAGATTGTAACGCTGGGGGCTCGGGTGATTGGGCCAGAGCTGGCTAAATCAATAGTGGCAACCTTCTTGGGTAGTAATTTTTCGGGTGGAAATTCCGAATTAAAAATAGCAAAAATTGACGAATATGAGGCTCGATTGAATACTCGGTAACCGTGGTACTGCTCATATTCGTCGACGCTGATTAATAACAACAGCATGCAAGCTGTGATTACACAGTTTGGCCTCACTCCAGAGGATATAATAATGACACGCCTATTTAATGATCCAAGTGATTTCCCTGAAGAAGCTCGTTTAGGTTTAGTTGCTGCGCATCGCGATAAGTTGATGGCTGTGCCGGGAGGCGTTGTACGCAGTACGCGCAGCCAGCCAGGAAGTGTTGCGGTCGTGGTTGGCGGTGGTAGTGGCCATTACCCAACCTTTGCGGGGTTAGTAGGGCAAGGGCTGGCCCATGGAGCTGTCATGGGTAATCTGTTTTGTTCTCCTTCTTCGCAGCAAGTTTATTCCGTCGCCAAAGCCGCTAACAACGGTGGTGGTGTGCTGCTCTCTTTTGGGAATTATGCGGGGGACGTACTGCATTTTGGTGAGGCGCGCGAGCGTTTGATCGCAGACGGAATTCCCTGTGAGATCGTTCTGGTCACTGATGATGTCGCCAGTGCTCCCTTGGCTGAGATTGATAAGCGGCGTGGCATCGCGGGTGATCTAACCGTTTTCAAGGCCGCTGCCGCTGCGGCAGAAAAGGGACTATCACTGGACGAAGTGGTTCAAGTGGCGAAGGAGGCAAATCGCTGTACGCGCTCTTTCGGAGTGGCGTTTGAGGGATGCACATTACCTGGTGCAGCCGATTCGCTCTTTCATGTGCCCGAGGGCAAGATGGCCATAGGGCTGGGGATTCACGGCGAGCCGGGTATTAGTGAGACGGATATCCCATCCGCAGATGGCCTGGCAGAAATCCTCGTTGCCAGGTTGTTGGAGGAAGTTCCTGACGGTATCAGAGTCCAAGGAGCTCGGGTGGCGCCAATACTCAATGGCCTGGGTACTATTAAGTATGAAGAGCTGTTCGTTATTTATCGCAAGGTTGACGAACTGCTGCAGGAAGCTGGGTTAGTCATTGTGGAGCCTGATGTGGGTGAGCTGGTGACCAGTCTTGATATGGCCGGGGTTTCGCTAACGTTATTCTGGCTTGATAATGATATGGAGCCGCTGTGGACTGCTGCTGCGGATGCGCCGGGTTATCGAAAAGGTAGCGTGACGCCAGCGCAGGCGCTGGATCCTGCTGAGGTAGAGGTGTTTATACAAGATGAGATTCCCGAGGCTAGCGATATCTCGCGAAAACTAGCGTTTGGTGTCGTTGAGGCGCTCGAAGTGCTCGCAAATACGGTTAATGAAAACTGTGAGATGTTGGGTCAGATTGATGCTGTGGCTGGGGATGGTGATCACGGTATTGGTATGCAGCGGGGCAGCAGGGCTGCGCTTGAAGCGGCCAGAGAGGCTCTTGATGGCGGGGCTGGCGCAGAGACAGTGCTGCAGTGGGCTGGGCAGCGCTGGTCAGACGAAGCGGGCGGTACTTCGGGTGCTATCTGGCGGGTTATCTTGAAAGCTATGGGGGAGTCGCTTGGCAATGAGAAGCCGTTATCAGTGCAGCGTCTTGCCGCTGGTATGGTCAATGCCCGTCAGCAAGTCATGGCATTTGGTAAGGCTGAAGTGGGCGACAAAACGCTTGTCGACGTGCTAGTGCCTTTTACCGATGCCCTGTCGTGGGAGGCTGAGAAAGGCCAGGGAGCTTTGGCTTGCTGGGAATCCGCTGCACGCATAGCGAGTGAGGCTGCTGAGGCCACTAAGCAATTAATTCCCCGCGTTGGCCGCGCACGCCCATTGGCTGAAAAAAGCGTGGGTACACCTGATGCTGGTTCTGTTTCATTGGCGCTGATTATTCAGGCGCTGATTCCTGTGTTGAAAAAGTGTCAAGCAAGCTGACATGATACATGCCCTTTAACAACTCCTGGATGTCGAGGATGAATGGTCAAGACGCTGCAGATATAGACTTAATGACAGAGATTTCAACGCTCTACTATGTGCAGGGGGAGACGCAGGAAACGATCGCCAATAGGCTCGGGCATTCGCGTGTGCGAATAGGGCGGCTGCTCAAGCGTGCCCAGGCAGAAGGAATTGTCGATGTTCGCGTGCGCCTGCATCCCGCCGTGAGTGTTGAGATCGAGCAGGAGCTCAAACGGCGCTTTGGCCTGAAGCGAGCGTTGATTGCTCTGGATAATGCCGATCCGGATGTGCAGCGCTCGTCAGTCGCGAGCCTAGTGGCAGACCATCTGTCGCGTAGTTTGACCGATGGGCAGATCGTAGCCGTTGGCATGGGGCGTAACGTGGCCGCGGTGGCGGATAACGTTTTCCTGGCGGAGTCGTTAAAAGTTTCATTTGTGTGCGCCATTGGTGGCTCGCTGCGTGCAGGTGAGCATATGAATCCCGACCATATTTGTCGGCGTTTGGCGAGCAGGTTTGGCGGTGACAGTGAGACGCTTTATGCTCCCGCATTGGTACAGAGCGGCGAACTTAGAGATGCATTGTATGAAAACTCCACCGTGCGCCAGACGCTAGACCGGGCTCGACGCGCAGATACTGCTTTGATCGGTGTGGGTGACGTAAGTGAAGACAGTAATATGGTGCGTATGGGGTGGTTTTCGGCCCAGGAGATTGCTGAAGCACGGCTCTCTGGAACCGTGGGCGATATGATGGGCTATGACTTTATCGATATCCATGGGAAGCCTTCTGCCACGCAGATGCAGGGGCGTGTGGTGGGGCTTAATATCCAGGATCTCGCGCGTATTCCCGACGTTATTGCTATCGCCAGTGAGAATACTAAAGCGGTCGGCATACTGGGGGCGCTGCGTACCGGCGTTATCGATACTTTGGCCACTAGTGTCACTAACGCACACACTATTCTGCGTCTCGATGAAGCGACTCAAGGGGAGGTGCGCACTTAACTTGTATTCAAGCTTAGCTGCCTTTTAAAGACCCCTGGGTTGCGTTGCGCCCAACCTCAATCTCAGCCCTAGCCCTGCTCCCTGGGGCATGTACACCTTTTGGCATGCCTGGTTTGCTGCCCCGCCTCCCGCACGATGTCGGTAACGACAAGCTGGTAAGTGTACATTTGAACGATTAAGGAGCATATTTTATGACTTTAAGTGGAGCTACCGCTTGGCCGTAATAACAAATAATTTCCATTTTTTTAATTTAATTATAAAAATCAATAAATTGCATTGTTGGTCTAAAGTATAAGATTAGAAAATGCCATTATGGATTGACTCGACTATGCTTAAAGCAGTTAATTCATATGTACACAGTAAGATCTTTTGTAATGCGGGCGTCGCTAGCTAGGCACTACAAGATACATTAGGAGTGAATAATGCATAATGCTGATAACAACAATCGCACCGAACTACCACTGACCATGCAAGCCGTCGTCGCCTACGCGCCTGGAGATTATCGTCTTGAGGAGGTGGCATTGCCGAAGGTGGGAGAGGGTGAAGTACTGATAAAGGTTGAAGCGTGCGGAATCTGTGCAGGTGACCTCAAGGCATATGAAGGTGCCCCAAGCTTTTGGGGAGATGATACTCAGCCTGCTTATATCAAGGCGCCGATGATTCCAGGCCATGAGTTTATTGGTCATGTGGTGGCTTTAGGAGAAGGTGTTGTAGGCTTTGAGGTTGGCGATCGCATTATTTCTGAGCAAATCGTACCTTGCTGGGGATGCCGTTTTTGTAACCGTGGGCAGTACTGGATGTGCGAAAAGCACGACGTGTATGGTTTTCAGCACAACGTAAATGGCGGCATGGCCGAATATATGGTCTTTCCTAAAGAAGCTATTAATCACAAGCTGCCAGATGAAGTTCCGATGGAGAAAGCGGTTCTTATTGAACCCTATGCTTGTTCATTGCATGCCGTTAAGCGTGCTCAGATTGAGCTGGGAGATGTGGTTGTCCTCTCCGGAGCAGGAACTTTAGGGCTAGGAATGATCGGAGCGATCAAAAAATCCGGGCCATCCAAGCTGGTTGTACTGGATCTCAATAATAAGCGCTTAGAGCTTGCCAAACAGTTTGGTGCTGACATTGTATTGAATCCTGCTGAAGTCGATGTTGTTGACTATGTGAAGAGCATAACGGAAGGATATGGTTGCGATATCTATATCGAGGCCACGGGAGCTGTTAAGTCGGTAGAGCAAGGGCTTTATATGATTCGTAAACTTGGCCGGTTCGTCGAGTTCAGCGTATTCAAAGAGCCAGTGACGGTTGATTGGAGCATTATCAGCGATCGTAAAGAGCTGGATATATTAGGTGCGCATCTAGGCCCTTATTGCTATCCACTTGTGATCGAAGGCATCGGAAATGGCGATTTCCCAACGGATCATGTGGTGACCCATAAGCTTCCGTTAGCCGAATTTCATCAAGGGCTAGAGCTAATGCGCAATGATTCTGACGCGTTAAAGGTTGTGCTTATACCTGACGGAAAATAGATGACGGACGTTTCTTACTTATAAATACAATGATAACCGGAGTGATTATGTCGGCGACATTAAATTCGGTGCCCGGTGATAAGCGTATAAAGGTCTATGTGGCAGCTGCTTTTGCTTTAGCGCTGGTTGCACTCATGGCGTTTGATACCAAAGTCATTAGCCTTACTGAACTTGAGAGCGAGGTGGGGTTTTCACCCCAGCAATTTGCTCAGGAAACCTTTCCAGAGATTCAGGCATATGTCGAGAATAACGCCGTAAATGCATCGGTGTTGGCGCCAGAAGTGCTTCAGGATGCCGGCGCGGCAGGTGAGAAATACGGTGTTGCTGCTGGCATTGGTCATATTGTGCCAGTCTCTTTATCAGGTGCTGCCATAGAAGGACGGGGGGGCGTTTACACCCTTGATGTTGAAAATGTTCCTTCTGATGTCGTCATTCGTGTGCAAACAGGCCCAGCTATTAATGGCACGACGCTAAGAGATACAACCGGCACTATTCAATTTGGTGACTTCACCAATCAAATCGAATACCAAGATGTTGGCGCAGCCCTCAATGACGAAATGAAGCGTCAAGTTCTAGCGGATATTTCCGGACAAGACTTAACCGGAAAAACTTTAGAAGTGGTCGGCTCTTTTACCATGATAAACCCCAAAAACTGGCTAATTACGCCGGTGAGTATAACGATCATTGAGTGAGGGCGGCTATGAGTATGGATAGATCAACAGTGAACGTAGCTCCACCCGAAGTGATACTTTCTGCACGCAATATCGAAAAACGTTTCGGAGCTGTGCAAGCCCTCAAGGAAGTGAACTTCGATATATATCGAGGACAGGTAACAACGCTGTTTGGCGAAAATGGAGCTGGTAAATCTACTCTGATGAAGATTTTATCTGGCGTCATTGCTCAGACGGCTGGGGATATTGTATTGGAAGGCGAGAGAGTTAGCTTTTCTTCGCCGTCAGAAGCTGAAGCGCTGGGGATTACCATTATTCATCAGGAGTTGAGCTTGGCTCCTAACCTGAATGTGCGTGACAACATTTTTATGGGCCGTGAGCTGACTAAAGGAAGGGGTAGCGTCGACTATAAAGAAGAAGCGCATCAGGCTGAACTGTTAATGGCAGAGCTGGATGAACCGATCCACCCTCTTACCCTGGTCGAAGATCTGCGGGTGGGGCAGCAACAAATCGTTGAAATCGCTAGAGCGCTGTCCAAGAACTCTCGCATTTTGATTATGGATGAACCAACTTCCGCATTGAGTGCCACGGAAGTCGAGACGTTATTTAAAGTCGTCCAGGATCTCAAAAACAAGGGTGTGTCGATTGTTTATATTTCTCATCATTTGGAAGAGGCGTTGCAGATTACCGATCATGCCGTTGTTCTCCGCGATGGAGTCATGACTGCTTACGCCCCACGTAGTGATATCGACCTGCAGTGGATCGTCAGGCATATGGTAGGAGAGAGTTTCGATCTTGGCTCACCGCCTACAGGGTATGAGCAGGGTTCCACCGCGCTCTCTATCCAGAATCTTTACCTCAGCGACGATAAAGTGACAGGTCGCTATGTTGTTGAGGATCTTTCCCTTGATGTGCGCGCCGGCGAGATTGTCTGCATTTATGGACTAATGGGCGCTGGAAGAACTGAGTTATTGGAGTGTGTAGCAGGACGAACCCGGCAGACCAAGGGAGATATCTTGCTCAATTCATCTGACGTATCGCACTACAACATTGCACAGCGAATCGAGAGAGGGTTGGTGTTAGTGCCTGAGGATCGTCAGCGAGATGGGCTGGTACCCACCCTGTCAGTCGGAAAAAATCTGTCGCTAGCCAGTATCCATGCGTTTACTCGCAAGGGGCTTACTTCATCCAGCTTGGAGGCAGAAATGATTAATTCAGCTATCAATCAGGTGCACATTAAAACAGACGGTGGGGAGGCTGCCATTGGCTCACTGTCTGGTGGTAACCAGCAAAAAGTAGTGATCGGTAAGATGTTGGCTACTCATCCAGACGTCATCATGCTTGATGAGCCAAGCCGTGGTATCGATGTAGGTGCCAAGGCCGAAGTATTCAAGTTATTGAGCCAAGGGGCCCAGCGGGGGTTGGCGGTTGTCTTTACAACATCTGAAGTAAGCGAGTGCTTGAGTATTCCACACAGAGTGTTGGTGATGAGCAAAGGACGGATTTCTGCTGAATTCAAACCGGGTGTAACGAAAGATGAAATTATGGCTGCTTCGGGCGAATCAGTTGCTGCATGATTATTCAATCGGATAGGTAATGACTATGTCTCATCACAACAATAACGCGTTACAAGGTGAAAAAGGCAGTATCGATATCGTCAAGATTTTGCTGGAAGGTAGGGCTTTTTTCGCATTAATCGTGATCATTATTGTCTTTTCCATGCTCTCGCCTGTTTATTTTTCGACAGGTAATTTTTTAACCATGTCATCTCATGTAGCTGTTTTTGGCTTGCTAGGTATTGGCATGCTGTTTGTCATTCTGACCGGTGGTATCGATCTGTCGGTTGGCTCTACGCTAGCACTTTGCGGGGTGTTCGCCGGTATGTTGCTAGAAGGGATAGAGATTGAGGCCCTTGATTTGGCTTTCTTCCCTTCAGTGTGGGTGGTTGTGGTTCTTACCTGCTTACTGGGCGGTCTGGTGGGGGCTATCAATGGTGTGTTAGTTGCCTATTTTAAAGTACCTGCATTTGTGGCCACACTGGGTATGTTGTATGTCGCCCGCGGAGCTGCCCTATTGCTAACGGATGGATTAACGTTTAACCGTTTAAGTGGTGACCCTGCGTTAGGGAATACAGGCTTTGAATGGCTTGGATTTAATAAGCTATTGGGTATTCCGGTAGGCGTTTTGATTCTGTTTGGTGTTGCCATTGTGTGCATGTTGGCCCTCAGTCGTACTCCCTTTGGCAGATGGGTCTACTCGACAGGAGGGAATGCGCGCGCTGCCGAGCTTTCTGGGGTGCCCGTCAATCGCGTTAAGCTCTCTGTCTATATTATTTCTGGCGTATGTGCTGCCATGGCTGGAATTGTGCTCGCCTCACAGTTGACGTCTGCTGGGCCTACGGCAGGTACTACCTATGAGCTGACAGCAATTGCTGCGGTGGTGATTGGTGGTGCTTCACTAATGGGGGGGCGCGGCACGGTTCGCAATACATTATTGGGTGCTTTTGTGATTGGTTTTCTAGCCGATGGTCTTGTCATCATCGGGGTGTCTGCCTACTGGCAGATGGTATTCACGGGCAGTGTTATCGTCTTCGCTGTCATGCTAAATAATGTCCAATACAGCGCTAAAAATACGTCCTCGAAAAAAACTGAGAAAGCTGCAGAAATTAAGCGCGAAGGTTCTAGGGCAAGCGCTACTTAACGTAGCACTGCTTAGAAGTGTGACCTGCTCAGGTCTACCTATATAAAGACTAACAATCATAACGATGAGGTAATAACCATGCTTCCAAAAAGTAAAAAAATGCTTTTTACAGCACTCGTCAGTGTCTCGATGCTCTTTAGCGGTGCCATAGCTGCTCAGGACAAGGGGTTGATCTCAATTATTGTTAATGATATGTCAAATCCCTATTGGCAAACGGAAGGCACCATTGCGGGGCGCACAGCTGAAGAGTTGGGCTATGACGCAAATGTCAGTTCCCATGTGGGTGATACCAATACTGAGAGTAATCTGGTTGATACGGCAATTACCAATGGGGCTAAAGCGATAATTCTAGATCCTGCTAACGCGGATGGTTCCATTGGCGCGGTGCGAAGAGCCGTTGAGGCGGGAATTCCTGTCTTTATTATTAATGCTGAGATTAACCAGCAGGGGCTGGCCAAGGCGCAGCTGGTTTCCAATAATGCCCAGGGCGCCGCGTTAGGTGCGCAAGAATGGGCAATGCAATTGGATGGCGAGGGATCTTATATAGAATTAAAAGGGCCTCCTTCCGATAACAATGCTGCGACACGATCCAATGGCTATGAGACGGTGTTAAGCCAGTACCCCGACCTTACCCTGGCGGCGTCTGACATCGCTAATTGGGATCGAACCGAAGGGCGTAATAAAATGCAGAGCATGCTCCGTTCTCATCCTGATATCAGGGGTGTCATTAGCGGCAACGATGAAATGGCCTTAGGTGCGATTGTTGCCCTAAAGCAGGAGGGGCTGCTCGATGATGTATTGGTTGGTGGGTTTGACGGTTCGCCCGATGCGGTTGATGCGGTTCGCTCGGGAGAGTTGGCTTATACTGTTCTACAACCGGTAGCCGTATTTGCAGAAGATGCGGTAAAAATCGCTGATCATTACATCAACACAGGTGAAACAGGGCTAGATAGCGAAAAGCAGCTTTATGACTGTATCCTTATTACGCCAGATAATGTAGACAACTATACCTCTCCCTTTGTTTTGGAAGAGTAAGGTGTGCAAGAATAGGCTTTAGTCGCGTAAGTGTTAGAGGAACTTGCCTAGAGGCCAGTCAGCTTTAAAGCTGGCTGGCTTTTTGAATAAGAGGGTGTGTCAATGATCTTTAATTTGGGTTCCATTAATATCGATTATACTTACCTTGTGCCCTATTTTGTTCGCCCTGGCGAAACCTTGGAAAGTGATGATTATAATATTGGATTAGGTGGAAAGGGCGTCAATCAGTCGTTGGCAATAGCGCGTGCTAAAGGAATGGTGAGTCACTGGGGGCGAGTTTCATCGATCGATGCTTGGGTGACCAGTGAGCTTGAGTCTGCGGGTGTTGATGTGAAAGATATTGAATTGACCCCAGAGCCAAGTGGGCATGCGATTATTCAAATTGATGCACTGGGTGAAAACGCTATTCTTTTATTCTCTGGCGCCAATCATGGTTTTACACGGGAGAAAATGACGGCTCTTGTTGCGCAAACTGCGCCTGGCGACACAATACTTATCCAGAACGAATGTAATGGGCTTGATCAGCTTATTCTATTAGCAGTGAGTCATGGCTGTAAGGTGATATTTAATCCAGCACCAATGACCTCGAAAGTATCATCATTACCTCTAGACCAGTGTGAACTGCTTTTTTTTAACCGTACAGAGGCCGCCGCTTTGTTAGAAATGCCAGTAGATTCGAGCGCCGCAGATTTGCTTATGCGGTGTAAAGAATCGCTTGGCGATGTTGAGGTGGTTCTTACTCTAGGTAGCGAGGGGGCTTGGTATCAGCGCAGCAATGAGACTCTTTTTCAACCGGCTTTAAAGGTAAAAGCCGTTGATACAACGGCTGCAGGCGACACCTTTGTGGGCTACTTCCTTGCTGCGAGGCAAGCTGGCCTAACGCCCTCACAGTGCTTGCAAAGGGCGGCAACGGCGGCTGCCCTGGCGGTACAAAAATTCGGTGCTGCCAGTAGTATTCCGATGGCGTCAGAAGTTGACGGGATCATATATCAAAGTACCTAAAGATAGTCGAAATCAGTGCATCACTTAGCTGAAAATACATAATACATATCAAATGTTAAGCACTTTCTATTTGCTTGCGAGCAGCCATTTAGGCCGCCCGCTATCTCTCTTATATACTATTATGGACTTGGTATTGACCTAGTTTAAGGTTTGAATCTTTTTATGATTTTCCAAAGTCATGACCAACGCTTCGGCGGCTTCCTTGCCTTTGGCGAGGAAATGGCCATGGAAAAAATCATGGTGTGTGCTGTGTTCATGAAAATGATGAGGCGTCAGCACAACCGAAAGAATGGGGATTTCGGTTTCCAGTTGCGCTTGCATCATGCCTTCAATGACAGCTTGAGCAACGAATTCGTGCCGATAGATGCCACCGTCAATGACAAAGCCAGCTCCCACAATGGCGCTGTAACGGCCAGTTTTGGCGAGTAGTTTAGCCTGAAGCGGGATTTCGTAAGCCCCTGCAACTTGGAATATCTCTACTTGGTCAGCAGAAAAACCATGCTCGCTAGCAAGTTGAGCAATAAATGCCTGACGAGCTTGAATGACTATATCGTGATGCCACGACGCTTCGATAAAGGCAACGCGAACAGATGAGGAGTGTTGGGTCTGATTCATGGTCATCCTATGGGATTGTTTACCAGAACCAGGGCATGAGGCATCCAATAGCACAGCACCCGTATGCGTTGGAACGCTACAGGTAATATCACTAGGAAACCTTCTCTTTTATCCGGACTATGACCGTCGGCTCCGGAATCTCACCGAATCTGCTGTCCTCAACTATCGGGTTACACCCTTTAGCTGAGCGCTCGTGGGCTTGTCCATATCCGTTAAGATATGGCATTACCACCGGTGGGGACTTACACCCCGCCCTGAGAAAGTTCGCCATTATTGGCGGGGTTATTATACGCCTTCTGCTTGGAAGATATAGCAGGCCCTGTCAAAAATTGCTTGGTTCTTGTTTGTGGGTGGAATCTTGCTAGTTAAGCCCAAGCTGACAGAGATAATGGTAAGCTATGGATAGCACTTAGCAGGGTAATGACCCTGTGATGTCAGAGATAGATCACCGGAGGGGAGTGTGAAGGGCAGCCGTTTCAGTGCAGGGAGAGCCAAGGCGCTTCTCTTATCGCTCAGTGTTGGTGCAGCAGGCGGTGTGCTGTTTCACATTTCGGGGCTGCCGCTGGCCTGGATGCTTGGCCCCTTGGTGGCGAACCTGCTGGTGTCTGCCAAAGGCGTGAAGGTTGAAGTGCCTGAGTCGCTGCGCAGCGTGTTTTTAGCGGTGATGGGCATGGTGCTCGGCAGCCAAGTCACGCCTGAGCTGGCCCACCGGGTGCTCGACTGGCCCGTTTCGGCCATGCTGCTGTTGGCGGGGGTAGCGTCGTCAACCGCCGTGGCGCCTGCCAAGCCCTGCGCTGCTCGCTCCCTTGTTAGCCACCGCACTGCTCTCCGGGCTGGATATGGCGAGTCTCGCCCTGCCAAGCTGGGGCATGAACCTAATGCTCTGGGTGCTAGGTAGCGCCATTGGTTCGCGCTTTCAAGGCATGACGCGGCGGCTACTCGGGCGCTATCTTTGGCAATCGGGGGTGGCGACGTTGCTTGCGCTGGTGGTTCTGGCACTGTTTGCCGAACTCATCCACCAAACCGTGGGGGTAGGGCGCGATGTTGCCTTGCTTGCTTTAGCCCCTGGCGGTATTGGTGAAATGGCGATACTCGCCGTCGCGCTCATTGCGCTAACTCTCCTCGCTATACTCCCTTTTATCGCGTCATGTAAGGACTCTCCATGCTGTCACGTCTGCTCTCGCCGCTGTTCCGTTTTTTTGAGGAGCGCGTTAACCCCTACCCAGAGGGTGAGGTCACCACACCGCCCAAAGGACTGTTGCCGTTTATCTGGCACTTTTCGCGCCCGGTGTGGCCGTGGCTGCTAGTGATGTCGTTGATTACGGCGGTGGTATCCGCCGCAGAGGTGGTGTTCTTTAGCTACATGGGCGATTTGGTGGATTGGCTGGGTGGCGTCGAGCGCGCCGATTTCTGGGCCAACCACGGCCTGTGGCTGGCGGGCCTTGGTTTGTTAGTGGTGGTGGGCCTGCCGCTACTGGTGCTGCTGCAGTCGCTGGTCACCCACCAGAGCATTTTTGGTAACTACCCGATGATTGGCCGCTGGCTCTCTCATCGCCATATGCTCAGCCAGAGCCTAGCGTTCTATCAAGATGAGTTTGCCGGGCGGGTATCGCAAAAAGTGATGCAAACCGCGCTGGCCGTGCGGGAAACCGTCACCAAAGTGATGGATCTGATGGTGTACGCCATCGTCTATTTTACCGGGGCGGCCATTCTGTTGGGACGCGCCGATCCATGGCTGCTGCTGCCGCTAGGCCTTTGGCTGATCGGTTATTTGGGCATCATGCGCTTTTTCGTACCGCGCCTGCGGGATGTTTCCATGGCCCAGGCGGATGCTCGCGCGCAAATGACTGGCCGCGTGGTGGATAGCTACAGCAATATCCAAACTATCAAGCTGTTTGCCGATACTCAGCGCGAAGAGCGCTACGCCAAAGATGCTATGGAGGGCTTTATGGTCACCGTGCATCGCCAGATGCGTTTGGTCACGGTGATGAGCGTCTGCTTGACGCTGCTTAATACGCTGCTGCTAGTTGGCACGGCAGGCATGGCGATTGCAGCGTGGTACATGGAGGCGATCTCCCTGGGCGTGCTGGCCATCGCCATTGCCCTGGTGATGCGGATCCGTTTTATGTCCGACTGGATTTTATGGGAAGTCGCTGGGCTGTTTGAAAACATCGGCACGGTGCAGGATGGCATGAACACCATCGCCCAGGAGCCGACTGTCAAAGATGCTCCTAATGCCAAAGCATTGAGCGTGCCCAACGGAGAGATCGTCTTCGACGCGTTGCGTTTCCAATATGCCCAGGCAAAAGGGGAGAGCAAAAACGTCTTCGATGGTCTGAGCCTGACCATCAAACCCGGTGAAAAGATCGGCCTGATTGGCCGCTCCGGGGCGGGGAAATCGACCCTGGCGAACCTGTTGCTGCGCTTTTACGACCTGCAGGGCGGGCGCATTCTGATCGACGGACAAAACATTGCTGAGGTCACCCAGACCTCGCTGCGCCACCAGATCGGCATGGTGACCCAAGACACCTCGCTGCTGCACCGTTCGCTGCGAGATAACATCCGCTATGGCAGTCCGCACGCCAGCGATGAGGATGTCTGGCAGGCGGTATGCCGTGCCCATGCCGATACCTTCATCAACGACCTAGTCGACCCCAAAAGGCGGCGAGGTTTGGATGCTCATGTGGGTGAGCGGGGCGTGAAGCTCTCCGGCGGCCAGCGCCAGCGCATTGCCATCGCCCGGGTGCTGCTCAAGGACGCCCCGATTCTGGTGTTGGATGAAGCCACCTCGGCGCTGGATTCCGAGGTTGAAGCGGCGATTCAAGAGCAGTTGGATGCGTTGATGGAGGGCAAAACGGTGATTGCCATCGCCCATCGGCTCTCTACCATTGCCATGCTAGACCGTTTGATTGTGGTGGATGAAGGGCGCATGGTGGAGAGCGGCACTCATCAGGAGTTGCTGGCCCGAAACGGCATCTACGCAGGCCTATGGCAGCGTCAGTCGGGCGGCTTTTTGGGCAACGACCTTGATCCTGATAACAACGCCCCCATTTGAGACTAGACCGGTCGCCTAGTAAGGGCGCTTTAACAGGAGGTACTGATGCAAGCTATCCAGCTTCAACAACCCGGCGGTTTAGATAAATTGAACGTTGTCGACGTGGCAGCCCCAGGGGAGCCAGGCCCCGGCGAGATTAAAGTGCGCCTGCACGCCAGCTCACTGAACTTTCACGACTACGCGGTCGTGGCGGGGATGATTCCCACCGATGATAAGCGCATCCCGATGTCCGACGGTGCGGGCGTGGTGGAAGCCGTTGGCGAGGGTGTGGAAGAGTTTGCCGTGGGCGATGCGGTCGTCTCGACTTTCTTCCCATACTGGCTGGAAGGCCCTGCGCGCGTAGGCGACTTCACCACCACCCCTGGCGATGGCGTCGATGGCTATGCCCGCGAGCAGGTAATTCGACCGGCCACATGGTTCACTCGCCAGCCGCAAGGCTACAGCCATGCAGAATCCGCCACGTTGACCACCGCGGGATTGACCGCTTGGCGCGCGCTGGTGGTGGACGGCGGCTTGAAAGCGGGCGATACCGTGCTGGTACTGGGTACCGGCGGGGTGTCGATCTTTGCACTGCAGTTCGCCAAGCTGATGGGGGCTCGAGTGATCGCGACCTCCTCTTCCAATGAGAAGCTGGAGCGCCTGCGTAGCCTCGGCGCGGAGCACACCATCAACTACCGCGAGACACCCGAGTGGGGAAAAGCGGTCAAAGCGTTGACCGACGGCAAAGGCGTGGATCACGTCATCGAGGTAGGCGGCCCCGGTACGCTGCCGCAATCCATCGATGCCGTGAAGATTGGTGGACACATTTCGCTGATTGGCGTACTGACTGGCCGCGAGGGAGACATTCCCACTGCCAAGCTCATGGCGAAACAGGCCAAGCTGCAGGGTTTGATCGTCGGTAGCCGTCGCCACCAGATCGAGATGATCGACGCGATCGAAGCGGCGAATTTGAAGCCGATCATCGATCGTGAATTCCCGCTTAGCGAGATTGCCGAGGCGTTTCGTCATCAAGAATCGGGCAAGCACTTTGGTAAAATTTGCCTGACCTTCTGATAATCAAGCGCTAACAATCGTACTACACGTCTGCATAGAAGGCGGGCGTGTAGTGCGTATCAACCATGTTGCCCTACTCTCCTAATCGGCTAAATACCACGCCTTTTACCTCAAGCTCCCAGATGTCGTCGTAAGGCACAGTGACGCCATCCATATCGCCAGGGTCGCCGGTACTGTTTTTAATCACGGTTTCGGGAATGACCTTCACTCCCATCACCCCGACATGCTGAATTCTTCCGCTGAACCGGTTGCCCTCCTGCTCAATGAGCACCCGCTCGCCTGCAATGCACTTCGCAAGCTTCTCGTGTAGTTCAGCCATCGTGACATTCACCACGCTCATCGTTGCCTCCTGCGCATCGCTCAAAAGTGAGTTACTTGGCAATAACGACTTTATTTTAGACGATAAGTTCGGCTAGCCCCGGGGGTATGGCATAAGGCATGCTAACCTTAATCTAGTTTACTGAATCGAGGCGGGATATGGCGCAAGGCTCAACGAACGCGGCTTTATCGCCATGGAACGTGGTGGCATTAGACACCTTTCAAACCCCTGAGCGCACCCAGGCGAGCCAGTGGCGGCGTAGCTGGCGAGCGGCCACCACCTGGATGATAGGCAAGGAAGCTTCCGAGCGCCATGCGAAGCAGGAGAGTGAACTGCGCGCGTTGCCTAAAGTGAAGCTGGCGCATGTTGCGCCCCCCATTGACTGGATGCCCGCCACCGAACGCTTGAAACAGGCGCTGAAAGACTACGAAGATGCGCCGGTTGTGCTGTTTATTTCACCGCCTTACGGCGGGCACAGCACCGTGGTCGGCCAATGGGCTGCGCAACAGGATATTCCTTGCCTCACCGTACCCACGCTGAAAGAGCTAGTGGACGGCAGCCTAGCCTGGGTAGAAGACGCTACCCAGCTAAAGCGCTGGGCAATTCCTGCCTTGGAGTACCACTTTTTACGCCATACCAATGGCTTGCAAGGCATTCGTGAGTTGCTTGAGCGTGCCTTGAGTGGGCGCCTGGGGCAGAGAGTGATGGGATGCGATAGCTGGACCTACGCTTACTTACAGCACGCGGTGGGGCTAGAAGGCGTGCCGGTATTGACCCTCCAAGGGCTCGAAGGTGAACAGTTGGCCCACTATTTTTCCCAAGCAGCGGGGGAGTGCCCGACGGTGTACAGTACACGTACGGGCAAATCGATTCTCACCAGCGACAGTGATCAAAAAGAGGCCTATAAAGAGTTGCAGCGCCTAGCGGCACACTGCCGAGGGCACCTGGGAATTGCCTGGCACTACTGGCGGGAGCGGCTGCGTGAGCCAGCAGAAGATTCGGATGATAGCGACACTTCTCAAGAACTGTGGCTACTGGACGCGCTGGCTGAAGCCGAACTACCCACGGATACCGGCGATCTAGCTACTTTACTGCTGCATACGCTGCTGATTCACGGCGGGCTGGAAGATCATGCGTTAAAACATGTGCTGCCTTTTTCGGATAACGAATCGTTAAATGCACGCTTTGCCCTGGCGCGGCGCGGCATTCTTAGCAGCCAGCAAGGGCGCTGGCAGGTGGCGCCGCTTAGCTATGCCAGCGTGCGGCAGCTGCTTGAGTCGCGTAACTATCTCGTTGACCCGCTCTAGGAGCACTAATGGAAGACCAAGGGCAGTACGCCAAGCTGTTTAACGAAATGGATAGCCAAGCGTTGATAACGCTCGGCCTTATCTTGGTCAGCACGATTCTACTGATTATTGTCAGCCAGCGAGGACTCAACTGGGTGGCGAATCGGCTACACGGCCAAGTGCGCTTTCGGGTCTTTGCCCTGGTGCCGCTCACCCGCCTGCTAATTTTGATCGCCGCGCTCGCCACTGCCGTCCCCATCATTATCGAGCCGTCGTTGCGCAATATGGTGACGCTGCTGGGGGCGATTGGCTTAGCCATTGGCTTTGCGCTGAAAGACTATGTCAGCAGCCTGATCGCTGGGGTAGTGTCTGCCGTCGAGCTACCGTACCGGCCTGGCGACTGGGTGAATATCGAAGGCACGTACGGCGAAGTAAAGCACGTGGGCATGCGTACGGTAGAAGTACAAACTCCTGATGACGATCTGGTCGCCGTGCCGCATTTGAAGCTCTGGGACACCGCGATCTATAACGCCAATAATGGTGGCACTAGCCTGCAGTGCGTGGCGAGTTTTTACCTTCATCCAGAGCATGAAGCCGGCTGGGTGCGCAAAGCACTGCGCGATGTGGCGCTGACCAGTGCTTATTTAAAATTTGGAGAGCCGATTATTGTGGTGGCGGAGGAGAAGCCCTGGGGCACCCATTACCGTATCCGTGCTTACCCCGTCGACCCCCGCCAGCAGTTTCTGTTTATCACTGACTTAACGGTGCGCGGCAAAGCAGTGCTAAGCGCTGCTGGCATTCAACCAGCGCTGCTACCACCAGATGCCGCCCTAGATGCACGAGGTGCAGCTAGCTGATGACAACACCAACCACACTCTATATTGGATGGGACGTGGGCGGCTGGAACTGCGATAACAACTCTGCCAGCCTGTGGTGCTGGATGACTAAACGGTCGGCTGGGTTTGCGGCGCTGCGTCAGCGCGTGTACATGCCTGAAACATTGCACGCCCTGCTCCATCAACCAACGGAGCTTGGAGCATGCAAAAGAGAGCGTGGCTTGGCCGCCAGCAGAGATGTCAGCGGCCGAAGGGTGGATCTTTGTACCGAAGGATGCGTTAAGTGCCTAACGGCTCAAGCGCTCTCTTCCGGTAGCTCCGCGTTATGGAAGACGTTCTGTACGTCGTCCAGCTCGTTGAGCATACCCAGAAACTTTTCAAACATCGCCACGTCGTCGCCTTCGATGGGCGTGGTGGTTTGCGGCAGGAACTGGATCTCGTCGACTTCAAAGTCGATTTCACCGAAGGCATCCAACAGTGCCTGCTTGGCTTTGGCGTAGTCGGTATGCGGCGCAAAGACGGTGATGCGCCCCTCTTCCTGTTCGATATCGGTCACGTCCACGTCGGCTTCCATCAGCGCTTCCAGTACGGTTTCTTCATCGCTACCAGCGAAAGAGAAGATCGCGCAGTGGTCGAACATGTGGCTGACGCTGCCCGGCGTGCCGATCTTGCTCTTGGTTTTGGTGAAGCAGCCGCGTACATCGCCAAAGGTGCGGTTGGGGTTGTCGGTCAAGCAGTCGACAATCACCATGGCGTTGCCGGGGCCAAAGCCCTCGTAGCGTGCCGGAGAGAAGTCTTCGCCGCCTGCGCCGCTGGCTTTATCCAGGGCTTTATCAATGACGTGGGACGGCACCTGGTCTTTCTTGGCACGCTCTATCAAACCGCGCAGTGCGAGGTTACCGTTAGGATCCGTACCGCCCGCTTTGGCACAGACGTAAATTTCACGTCCATACTTGCTGTAAACTTTGGTTTTCGCAGCGGCCGTTTTGGCCATGGATTCCTTACGGTTTTGAAACGCCCTACCCATATTGAAGTCCTTTATTAGCCATGAACCGCCTGCATGGCAGGCGTCATCGTTTTCAAAAAGGGGAAAATTTTACCCAACAGCGTACCATGCTAACAGTGTTATTTAAGCGCCTGGGTGGTTTCCCCTACGGTTAAAAGACATGCTACAGGCAACAACACAAGAATTGGCCTTAGCTTAGGCAAGCGCTGTCGTATACTGGCCAGCTCATAACGAGGCTATCCCTGGAGGAGAAAATGCCGCTGACACTCTGGCTTTCGCTGGCTGCCATTTGTGCGATGGGGGCCATGTCGCCTGGGCCAAGCTTAGCATTGGTGCTACGCCACACGTTGGGGGGTGGTCGCGTGCCAGGCATCACGGCGGCTATTTTTCATGCCTTCGGCGTAGGGTTTTATGCGTTGCTCACCGTGCTGGGCTTGGGCGCTGTAATGGTGCGTTTTCCCGAATTGTTTCAGTTGATTACATGGTGCGGCGCAGCGTATTTGGCGTGGCTGGGTATCAAGGCGCTGCGCGCTGGCCGTAGCGGTGCGCTCTCGCCGAGTGCCGTGGTCACCACACCGCAGCAAGCCGCCAAGGAAGCCGTACTGGTGGCCCTGGGCAACCCCAAGCTGATCATCTTTTTCGTCGCGCTATTGAGCCAGTTCGTGACGCCGGAGATGTCCTTGCTTGCCAAGGCGATCATCGTGGCCACGGCTATTATTATTGATGGTGGCTGGTACGTGCTGGTGGCCGTAGGGCTCTCTCACTCTCGGGTGCTGCCGTGGCTGCAGCGCCACGCGCACTGGATCAATCGGATGACTGGCGTATTGCTGATCGCGCTGGCGCTGCGTGTGGTGGCGGGGCCCATCATTTAATTTCCACGCTGGTGTCACTACCGTTGCCATGGCAAGGTAAGGCGCATGCTGGTAAAGGCATTTAGAGGCCTGGCGATGACGATTTACGAGCAGGATTGTTATACCCATCAAGGTAAGCCCTTCAATCTGCGCGCTTTGCGTGGGCAGGTATTATTGGTGGTCAATGTGGCCAGCCAGTGCGGTTTTACGCCGCAGTTGAAAGAGCTCGAGGGGCTGTACCAGCGTTACCGGGATCGTGGATTTACCGTGTTGGGCTTCCCCTGTAACCAGTTTGGTCGCCAGTCGCCCGAGAGTGCCGAGGCGTTCTGCGCCTTTGGCGAGCAGCAGTTCGGGGTGAGCTTTCCGCTGCTGGAAAAGGTGAAAGTCAACGGCTCCGATGCTCACCCGCTATTTGTACAGCTCAAGCGGGAGGCGCCAGGGATTTTGGGCACCAAAGCTGTAAAGTGGAATTTCACCAAGTTTCTGGTAGGCCGAGATGGCAAGGTCATCGCCCGCTTTGGCCCCAAGGATCATGGGTTAACGCTGCGCTTAGCCCTTGAAGCCGCACTGGATAAAGAGTGAATCAGCCAGCCGCTAAACCTCCCCGCGCGCGACCATCAAGCGTTGCATTAGCTCGGTCCAGCGATGGCGAACCATCATGGTCGTCAATCCCGAAAAGAGTGCCCAGCTTTTGCGCCGCCAGCCTTTCAATTTCAGATTGTGGTTCACCAGCTGCTTCATCAGTTTGTAGTCATCGAACTTGCGCCACTCACTGGCGACTGACAGCTGGTGGCGTGACATCACCGGCGCTAGCTCTAAGCGCAGCATCCACTCAAGCTCTTTGAGCGACATCTTGTGCTGCTCAATCACCTCAATCATATGGGCGTAGTCGCGCTCGCTGGGTTCGCGGTCAAGCCAGAGAGGGGCGAGTGCTAGCCACAAATCGCCCCGCTCATCGACTAGCTGCTGTGCATTCATTAAAGCTTCCGTCGGCAAGTGGTGGGCAGGCCGCTATCCTGCCGCGAATGGCGGATAAGCTCAAGAGCGGACAGGGCGCGCCGAGACCGCTAGAATACCCTCATTGATAACTCGGCACTGCCGTGCCGAACGCAATACTCATCTGATGAAGGGGTCGAATGTGATCATTAAACCGAAAGTGCGTGGCTTTATCTGCACCACCACCCACCCGAAAGGCTGCGAGCAGAACGTTCTCGAGCAGATCGAAGCGACCCGCGCCCGTGGTTTGGACAAAAGCCAAGGCCCGAAGAAAGTGCTGGTGATCGGTGCCTCTAGCGGTTACGGCCTAGCGGCGCGTATTACCGCCGCCTTTGGTTACGGCGCCGACACTCTGGGGGTGTTTTTTGAAAAGCCGGGCACCGAGAAGAAGCCGGGCACCGCTGGCTGGTACAACAGCGCCGCGTTCGATAAGTTTGCCAAGCAGGAAGGTCTGTACAGCAAATCCATTAATGGAGATGCGTTCTCCCACGAAGCGCGGGAAAAAGCCATTGAGCTGATCAAGCAAGACATGGGTGAGATTGATCTCGTGGTTTACTCACTGGCATCCCCCGTGCGTAAGCTGCCCGATACCGGTGAAGTCAAACGCTCTAGCCTAAAGCCGATTGGTGAGACCTACCGCGCCACGGCCATTGATACTAACAAAGACACCATTATTGAAGCCGAAGTGGAACCGGCCACCCAGCAAGAGATCGACGACACCATCACCGTGATGGGCGGCGAAGACTGGGAGCTGTGGATGAGCGCTCTGGCCGATGCAGGCGTGCTGGCCAAAGGTGCCCGCAGCGTGGCGTTCAGCTATATCGGTACCGAAATCACCTGGCCGATCTACTGGCATGGTGCCCTGGGGAAAGCCAAGGAAGACCTGGACCGCGCAGCGGCGGCCATCGATGCCAAACTGCAAGAGAGCGGCGGCGGTGCCAACGTGGCGGTGCTGAAATCCGTCGTTACCCAAGCCAGCGCGGCGATTCCGGTGATGCCGCTGTACATCGCCATGGTCTACAAGGTGATGAAGGAGAAGGGCCTGCACGAAGGCACCATCGAGCAGCTCAACCGCCTGTTCGGCGAGCGCCTCTATGGAGGTGAGTTCACCACCGACGAGGCTGGCCGCCTGCGTCTGGACGACTGGGAGCTGCGTGACGACGTGCAGCAGGCGTGTAAGGATCTGTGGCCTCAGGTGACCACCGAGAACCTGTTCCAGATCACCGACTATGCTGGTTACAAGCACGAGTTCCTGAAGCTGTTCGGCTTCGAGCGTGACGACGTGGACTACGATGCCGATGTGAACCCCGAGGTCGAGTTCGATGTCGTAACGTTATAAACGCAGCGCGACGGGCAGCGCACGCCGACGCGCTATGAATCATCGACCCCAGCAGCAGCCCGAAGCGAGAAAACTTGCCTATGGTCTCCATAAGATGCTGCCGTTAGTCATCGTGATTATGGGCATCATCGTCGCTGGCATTGTCATGTTGGGATTAGGCAATAGCGGCGGCTAAAGTGAGCGTTTGCTATTGTGCAAATTGCCGGGCCTAGGCTCGGCAATTTGCATTTATGCGTCCTGTTTTTGTTTGCGTGGACATGGCGCTGCCTTCAATCGCGCAATTGAGTAAGATAGCGTTTAAATAGAACGCCTTATCCAGTCCACCAGCGGCGGTTTTCATGCAGCGCAATAGGCAGCACAGCGAATTCACATGCATTCCAGTACGTTAACGCCACCCCCAAGCCAACGCAGGCGGGTGGCGTTTGTGTTGCTGCCTGGGTTTTCGCTGCTGGCTCACGCCAGCGCTATTGAGCCGCTGCAAATGGCCAATCAGCTGAGCGGCCAGATGCTTTACCACACCGTTACCCTCAGCCTAGATGAAGAGCCCGTGCGCAGCGGCGCGCAGCTTTCGCTCATCGCGCAGCATGCGTTAGGAGCGCCCCTTGGCCCGCTGGATTTACTGCTGGTGTGTGCGCCTACGCCGCTACCCTACGTATTGCCCGCGAAGCTCAATGAGTGGCTGCGTAGCCATCATGGCCGTGGCGTTGCTATCGGCGGTTTGGCCGGAGGCACCGAGGTGCTCGCTCGCTGTGGTTTGCTGGAAGGCTACCGCGCTACCTTGCCTTGGCAGCGCTTCGATGCGTTTGCCCAAGCCTATCCCCAGGTGGCGCTCTCCCAACAGCTGTTTGAAATTGATCGCGACCGCCTGACCTGCGCGGGCGGCACCGCCGCTATGGATATGATGCTCACGCTAATTGGCAAGCATCACGGCCCACGCTTGGCCGAGCAGGTCTCTGAGCAGTTCGTCTGCGACCGTATTCGTTTGGCCGATGAACGCCAGCACGTGCCGCTGCGCAACCGTTTGGGCCACGCGCCACAGAGCTTGGTAGATGCGGTGACTCTTATGGAAGCCAATATCGAAGAGCCACTTTCGACGCTGGAGCTTGCCGAGCATCTAGGCATTTCTCGACGTCAGTTGGAGCGCCTGTTCAAGAAGTACCTGCAGGCGGTGCCCAGCCGCTACTATTTGGATTTGCGCCTGCAGGATGCCCGCAAGCAGCTAAGGGAGAGCGACCGCCCGGTAGGGGATATCGCCCTGATGACGGGGTTCTCTTCCGGCGCGCATTTTTCTACCGCCTATCGCAACCACTTTGGTATTACCCCGCGGGAAGAGCGGCTGGGTTGAGCGCAGCTTTTCATAATTTACCGTCCCAATACTGAAAGCAGGGCGTCCTACGCCCCCCGTATACTGAATCCATCGCTTACTCCACTGGAGGTACTGTCCCATGAGCCACACCCCGAACCGTCAAGACTTCGACCACTACATGACGCCTAACTACGCGCCGCAGCAGATTATTCCGGTACGTGGTGAAGGCAGCCGCTTGTGGGACCAAGAAGGCCGCGAGTACATCGATTTCGCTGGCGGTATTGCGGTGAACTCCCTGGGTCACTGCCATCCGGTGCTGGTCAATGCGCTGAAAGAGCAGGGCGAAAAGCTTTGGCATCTCTCCAACGTATTCACCAACGAACCGGCGCTCAAACTGGCCAAAACCCTTACCGAGCGCACCTTCGCCGATAAGGTCTTTTTATGCTCCTCCGGCGGTGAAGCCAACGAAGCCGCGCTGAAGCTGGCACGCCGCTGGGCGGTCGACCACTACGGCGAGCATAAAGACAAAATCATTTCGTTCTACCAGTCGTTCCATGGCCGCACGTTCTTCACCGTGAGCGTAGGCGGCCAGCCCAAGTACTCCCAAGGCTTTGGCCCGGTACCGGGCGGCATTCTGCACGCCAACTTCAACGACCTGGAGAGCGTGCGTAAGCTCGTGGGCGACGACACCTGCGCCATCATGGTTGAGCCGATGCAGGGCGAAGGCGGGATCGTCCCCGCGACCCAAGAGTTCCTGCAGGGCCTGCGCGATCTGTGTGACGAGCACAACGCGCTGCTGATTTTCGATGAAGTGCAAACCGGCGTTGGACGCAGCGGAGAGCTGTATGCCTATAAAAACTTCGGCATTACCCCGGATATTCTCACCAGCGCTAAGTCGCTGGGCGGCGGCTTCCCGATTGGTGCCATGCTGACCACCGATGCCATCGCCACATCGCTAGCCATCGGCACCCACGGCTCTACCTACGGCGGTAACGCATTGGCCTCAGCGGTGGCGCTGGCGGCGGTCGAGTTCATCGATACGCCGGAGGTGCTGCAAGGTGTCAAACATCGCCACGACCTGTTCCGCGAGCACCTGGAAACCATCAACCGCAAACACGGCGTTTTCAAAGAGATCCGTGGTATGGGCATGCTGATGGGTGCCCAGATGTCGGACGCTTTCGAAGGCCGTGCCAAAGATATTCTGCCGTTGGCGATTGAAGAGGGCGTGATGGCGCTGATTGCAGGCCCCAACGTGCTGCGTATGGCGCCCTCGCTGGTGATTCCCGAGGAAGACATCGCCGAGGGCATGGCACGTCTCGAGCGTGCCATCGAGCGACTTGTCGCTAGCGCATGAGTCAGGCGCAAGTCACACAAGAGGGGGCGTTAAACATGTTGGTAATCCGACCGGTCACGCTGGCTGACCTTCCCGCCTTAGAGCAACTGGCAGAACATGCGGTGCCTCGGCTTACCAACCTGCCCGCCAACCGCGACCGTCTTGAGGAGCGCATCGTGCGCTCCCAGGAAGCATTCGCCAGCGAGATCGAGTACCCCGGTAACGAGCACTATATGTTCGTGTTGGCGGACGATAGCCACAACGAGGTGCTGGGCACGGCCACCATCCGCGCCCAGGCGGGGGCTGCCGAGGCCTACTACACCTACCGCCAAGAGACGCTGATTCACGCCTCTCAGCAGCTTAACGTTCGCCGTGAAGTGCAAACGCTGGCGCTCTCTCATGAAGCCTCGGATGCCACGCTGCTTTGCGCGCTGTCGCTTAACCCGCGCTACAAAGGCACCAGCGCGGAGAGCCTGCTGCGCCGGGCGCGGCTGATGTTTATCGCCCAGTACCCGGAGCGCTTCTCACGGATTCTGGCGGTGGCCTTTCCCGGCTTTTTGGATAGCCAGAATGAATCTCCCTTTTGGGAGAGCGTGGGCCGCCACTTTTTTGCCCGCAGCTTCCAAGAGATGAATCACATGGCAGGCGTGCGTTCGAAAAGCTTTATTGCGGAAGTGATGCCGCAGTTTCCGCTCTACTTGCCGCTACTCACGCCCCAGGCCCGCGCTGCGATTGGCCGCGAGCATCCGGCCCACGAAGAAGCGCTGGCCGAAATGCTGGCCGAGGGCTTCGTGCGCTCCCGACACGTGGATATTTTCGATGCAGGCCCCATCGTCAAAGCCGAGCGCGAGCGCCTGGAAACCTTCCGCCGCGCTGCCTGGCACCCTGTGCGAATCCGCCCAGAACACGCGTTGCCGGATGCCGAACCGGCGATGATCGCCAACCAAACGCTGAGCGATTTCCGCTGCATCGTCGCGCGCTACGCGCTCTCGCCCACGGGGCAGCTGATGCTCTCGCCGCAGCACGCGGAGCGTTTGGGTGTAGAAGAGGGGCGGGCGGTGCTGGCGGCACCGTTAACCCTGCCCAGCGCCGTGGACGCGCTCGATGAAGGAGAGATGTAATGCGCATTCGACCCATTGCCCGTGATGATCTGGATGGGCTCCAGGCGCTTGCGCAGCAGGCCGGTGTTGGCTTTACCTCGCTGCCGGATAACCGCGAGTTTTTGGCCGGTAAAATCGAGTCCGCCGCCCGCGCCTTCGAAGAGCGCACACCGGTAGACGACCGTCTCTACTTCTTCGTGCTAGAAGATGAAACCAACGGCGAGCTAGCAGGTTGTTGCGCCATCGAAGGTCAGGTGGGTCGTGAGGTGCCGTTCTACAACTATCGGCTTGGCACCCTGGCGCACTCGTCGGTACAGCTCGATCTGCATCGCACCATCGATACACTGTTTTTAAGCTCCGACCATACCGGCGACGCCGAGGTGTGCTCGCTGTTTCTGCGCCCCGAGTATCGCGGCGAGGCCAACAAACACCTGCGTAACGGGGCGCTGCTTTCCAAAGCGCGCTGGCTATTCATTGCCCAGTTCCGCGACCGCTTTCCGCAGAAAGTGCTGGCCGAGATGCGCGGCGTGTTCGACGAGAACAACGTTAGTCCCTTCTGGGAGAGCCTGGGGAAACACTTCTTCCCCATGGATTTCAACGAAGCCGACCGCTTGACCGGCCTGGGCCAGAAGAGCTTTATCGGCGAGCTGATGCCCAAGTTCCCGATCTACACCACCTTCATGTCGGAAGAGGCGCGGGCGTGTATCGGGCAGGTGCACCGGCACACCCGGCCAGCGCTGGAGATGCTTAAAAAAGAGGGGCTGCGCTGGGAAGGCTACATCGACATTTTCGATGGTGGCCCCACGGTGGAGGCCTACATCGATGACGTGCGGGCGATTCGCAACTCGCAGCTTTATCAGGTGGAAGTCTCCTCTAACGCGCCACAAGAGAGCGTTAGCCGCTGGCTAGCGGCATCTACCCAGATGCTGAACTTTACCGCGAGCTGGATAGGCCGCGGCCCGGCAGATAGCAGCACGGTTGTGCTCACCCCCGACGAGGCCGAGCGGCTAGGCGTTTCCACCGGCGACGCCGTTCGCCTGCTGGAAACCTAATATTGGCAATCTAAGCGCCCCCTCGACCTGCGCCAAGACGACAAAAACTCAGTGAAGGAGAGCACGATGCACACCCAGAACATGCACGCCCAGCAGCAGCAACTGATCAACGGCGCCTGGGTCGTCGGCGACGCCGAGCCCTTTACCAAGCACGACCCCGTTGCGGGAACGCTGCTATGGCAAGGGGCGGCTGTCTCTAGCCGCCAGGTAAGCACGGCGGTGGAGGCAGCCCGTGCGGCGTTTCCTACCTGGGCGCGCACGCCCTTTTCTGAGCGTCAGGCGCTGGTGGAGCGCTTTGTCGACGTATTGACCGCACGCCGCGAGGACTTGGCCATTGCCATCGCCTCGGAAACCGGCAAGCCATTGTGGGAAGCACGCACCGAGGCAGGCGCGATGATGGGTAAGGTCGCGCTCTCCATCAAGGCGTACCACGAGCGCACCGGGGAGCGTGAAAAAGCCGTCGGCAGTGCCAAAGCGGTACTGCGCCACCGCCCCCACGGCGTCATGGCGGTGTTTGGCCCCTATAACTTCCCTGGCCACCTGCCCAATGGCCATATGGTGCCCGCCCTATTGGCGGGTAACACCGTGGTGTTCAAGCCCAGCGACCAAACCCCGCTCACCGCGGATCTCACCCTGCAGTGCTGGATAGAAGCCGGGCTGCCTGCTGGGGTGATCAACCTGGTGCAGGGCGGGGTGGCCGTGGGACAGGCGCTCTCTGCCCACCCGGGTATCGATGGCCTGCTGTTTACCGGCAGTGCCAAAGTGGGTGGCATGCTGCAGCAGCAGTTTGCCGGGCAGCTGGATAAAATCCTCGCGCTGGAATTAGGCGGCAACAATCCGCTGGTGGTGAAAGATGTGGAGGATGAGCGCGCTGCCGTGCTGACGATTCTCCAGTCGGCGTTTCTCTCTGGGGGGCAGCGCTGCACCTGCGCCCGCCGCTTGATGGTGCCCCAGGGGGAGGTGGGCGACCGCCTCATCGACGCGCTTTCGGATGCCATCGCTAAGCTGCACGTGGCGGGGCAGTTCGACGAGGAGCCTGCGCCGTTCTATGGCGGCTTGGTAAGCGTTGCTGCAGCCGATGGCCTCCTCAACGCCCAGGATGAACTGGAAGCCATGGGCGGTACGGTTATTAACCGTATGCAGCGCCTCAAAGAGAACACCAGCCTGCTCAGCCCCGCGCTGATCGACGTGACGGGCCTAGACGTGCCCGACGAGGAGCACTTCGGCCCGCTGCTGAAAATCCATCGCTATGCGGATTGGGATGAGGCGCTGGCCCTTGCCAACGACACCCGCTATGGCCTTTCTGCCGGGTTGATTGGTGGCGAGCAGGCGGATTGGGACGACTTCCTGCTGCGTATTCGCGCAGGCATTGTGAACTGGAACCGCCAGACCACCGGAGCCTCTGGCGATGCGCCCTTCGGCGGCGTAGGCGACAGCGGCAACCACCGCCCCAGTGCTTACTACGCCGCAGACTACTGCGCTTACCCGGTCGCCTCCATGGAGGCGGAAAGCCTGGAAATGCCCGAAACCCTGCCGCTGGGAGTCAATCTATGAGCCTGAACAGCATTCGCGAAGTCAACTTCGATGGCTTGGTAGGGCTTACCCACAACTATTCGGGGCTTGCCCACGGCAACGTGGCCTCCATGAGCCACGGTGGCTTGGTCTCCAACCCCAAAGAGGGGGCGCTGCAGGGGCTGGCCAAAATGAAGTCGCTGATGGATGCGGGCTATGCCCAAGGCGTGCTGCCTCCTCAGCAGCGCCCGGATTTGGGCGCACTGCGAGCGTTAGGCTTTAGCGGCAGCAACAGCGAGATCCTCGCTCAAGCCGCGAAGCAAGCGCCGCAGCTGCTGCGGGCGGTATGTTCAGCCTCCAGCATGTGGACGGCTAACGCAGGCACAATTACCCCCAGCGTCGATGCGCCGGATGGTCGGGTGCACTTTACCCCCGCCAACCTGCAGTCCAGCTTTCACCGCTACCTAGAGCCGAAGACTACCGGCCGCGTGCTGCAAGCGATTTTTCGCGATGAGCAGCACTTTGCCCATCACCCGGTGCTGCCTGCCACGCCCGCATTTTCCGATGAAGGGGCGGCCAACCACACCCGCCTGTGCGGCGAGTATGGCGAGCCCGGCGTGCACCTGTTCGTGTATGGCCGACAGGCGTTTAGCGGCGGGCGGAACGAACCCAAGCGCTACCCCGCCCGGCAAACGCTGGAAGCCAGCCAGGCGGTGGCCCGCCAGCACGGGTTGAGCGACGCCCAGACCGTCTTTGCCCAGCAGCACCCGGAGGCCATCGATGCTGGGGTGTTCCACAACGATGTGATTGCTGTGGGCAACGGCCCGGTGCTGCTCTACCACGAAATGGCATTTCTCGATGAAGAGCGCACGCTGGACGAGCTGCGCGCCAAGATGAGCACGCCGCTGATTCCCGTTCGGGTGCCGGTGGCAGCGGTGAGCATGGAAGACGCGGTGGCGTCGTACCTGTTCAACTCCCAACTGCTCTCCAACCCAGACGGCACAATGACCCTGGTGGTGCCCAGCGAGTGCCAAGAGCGTGAAGCCGTTTGGAACACGATTCAGAACTTCATCCTGGCGGGCAATAACCCTATTGGCGAAGTGATCGTTAAAGACGTTAAGCAAAGTATGCGCAACGGCGGCGGTCCCGCCTGCCTGCGCCTGCGGGTGGTGTTGTCGGAAGCCGAGCGCGCTGCGCTGACTGGCCGTGTACTGCTCAACGAGGCACTTTATAGCGACCTCACCGCCTGGGTGAACCGCCACTACCGCGACCGCCTCGCTACCGACGACTTGGCCGACCCGCAGCTCGCGACGGAGGTGCTCACCGCGCTGGATGAGCTGACGCAGCTGCTGAACATTGGCTCGGTGTATCCGTTTCAACAGGGGTAAGCGCCCTGCCAAACAACTCATCATGAGGTTTTCTCATGATGAGTTGAATTAATGTCGCTTTTCATTCATATGGTGGGTCTGGCATAAAGAACACATCCTCTTCGATGACGTGGCGCTAACGCCCGTCTATCGAAACGTCACACATGGCATCGAGCGCTGAGCTGCATTGGGGCGCCGTCGCCAATCTCGACCAACAGGGTGTTTGTTCGCGATGAGCTACGACTTTACCTTCGATATCAAGAGCGTCCGGTTCGACGAAAACTACCGTCCTGCCGAGAGCACGCGTACCACGACCAACTTCGCCAATCTGGCGAGAGGCGAGCGCTGCCAGGAAAACCTGCGTAACGCGCTGACCATGATCGACAATCGCTTCAATACCCTGGCCCATTGGGATAACCCCAAGGCAGATCGCTACGCCGTCGAGCTGGAGATCATTACCGGCGAGCTAAGCGTGGCGGCTGAAGGCGCTACCTTCCCGGCGATCGAGATGTTGAAGACGACCATCATCGATCGGCATCTCGACAAACGCATCGAGGGCATGACGGGGAACAACTTCTCCTCCTACGTCCGCGACTACGACTTCAGCGTGTGGCTCTCGGAGCACAACAAGGAGCGGTCGGAATTTGGTATTCCGGAGGGGTTTGGCGATCTTCACGGCAAGCTGTTCAAGCGTTTCGTCGACTCCGAGGCGTATCGATCCGTTGCCAGCAAGGCGCCGGTGATCTGTCTCAGCGTTTCCAGCAACAAGGTGTATCGTCAGACGGAAAATCGCCACCCGGTGCTGGGCGTCGAATACGTGAACGACACATCGTCACTCACGGATTTCTATTTCGCCAAGATGGGCCTGCAGGTGCGTTACTTCATGCCGCCCCATAGCGTGGCACCGCTGGCGTTCTACTTTTCCGGCGATCTGCTGGCCGATTACAGCGATCTCGAACTGATCAGCGCCATCAGCACCATGGAGACGTTCCAGAAGATCTATCGACCGGAAATTTACAACGCTAACTCGGCGGCAGGTAAGGTCTATCAACCGCATCTGACCCATCAGGACTACTCGTTGACCCGTATCGAGTACGACCGCGAAGAGCGTAGCCAGCTGGCCGTCGAGCAGGGCAAGTTTGCCGAGCGCTACTTCATCGAACCTTTCCGTCACGTGCTCGAGCGCTGGTCGGCCGATGTCGCCCTTTGATTCACTGTTTACCAAGGATATTGTTATGAAGACATTGCTGCCCACATCGACGGCCGGAAGCCTGCCCAAGCCCGCTTGGCTGGCCGAGCCAGAAAAACTCTGGTCGGACTGGAAGCTGCAGGGCGAGGAGCTGGCCCAAGGCAAGCAGGATGCACTGCGGATATCGCTGCACGATCAGCGCTTGGCGGGTATCGACATCGTCAGCGACGGTGAACAGACTCGCCAGCACTTCGTCACCACCTTCATCGAGCACTTGAACGGCGTTGATTTCGAGCAGCGCGAGATCGTCAAGATCCGCGACCGCTATGACGCCAGCGTTCCCTCGGTGGTGGGCCCCGTCTCGCGGGAAAAACCGGTCTTCGTCGAGGATGCCAAGTTCCTGCGCCAGCAGACCGACCAGCCGATTAAGTGGGCGCTGCCCGGGCCCATGACCATGGTCGATACGCTCTATGATGGCCACTACAAGAGCCGCGAAAAGCTGGCCTGGGAGTTCGCCAAGATCCTCAACCAGGAAGCCCGCGATCTGGCGGCGGCTGGCGTGAACATCATTCAGTTCGATGAGCCCGCCTTCAACGTTTTCTTCGATGAGGTGAACGACTGGGGCATCGCCGCCCTGGAAAAAGCCATCGAAGGGGTCGAGTGCGAGACCGGCGTACATATCTGCTACGGCTACGGCATCAAGGCCAATACCGATTGGAAGAAGACGCTGGGGTCCGAGTGGCGCCAGTACGAAGAGATCTTCCCCAAGCTGCAGGCGTCGAACATCGACATCGTTTCGCTGGAGTGCCAGAACTCCCACGTGCCGATGGAGCTGATCGAGCTGATTCGCGGCAAGAAGGTGATGGTTGGGGCCATCGACGTGGCCACCCACGCCATCGAGACGCCGGAAGAGGTCGCCGACACGCTGCGCAAGGCGCTGCAGTTCGTCGATGCCGACAAGCTTTACCCCTGCACCAACTGCGGTATGACGCCCCTGCCTCGTGAAGTCGCCCAGGGTAAGCTGAAGGCGCTGAGCGCTGGCGCGGCAATCGTACGGCAGGAGATTTCTCGGTAGTCGGCTTGGCCATTAGGCGGGTGATGACCCCCATGCATTGGGACACAGAGAGTGATACAGGCGGACTAGAGATTCCGCCTGGGTATCCTCGTTCCAGCGCCCCCCCGAAAGCTTTCGATCGACGTCGGCACGCCGTTCACCCGAGGGAAATAGACGCCGGAAAGCATTAAAATCTTCATCATGAACGACTTAACGGCTAGGGTGGCTGCCAGTATGGCAACGCGCCGCGACACCGCCATGACAGCCGTGGTGGTGTTGACTTCCTTTCATCATGATGGATATGACATGCGACGTATTTTTGTGCTGCCCACGTCCTGGGCGGGCTGGGGGCTTTTCATTGCCTTTGTGGCGCTAGTATTGGCCGGTATTTGGCCAGTGATTGGTTGGGTGAACCGGGCCACGCTGGTGATGGGACTGCCGCTGCTGGTGGTGTGGAGCTACGTGATCATGTTTGCCTGCGTGGCAGTCATGCTAGTGGGCAACCGAATTGTAGAGCGAGACGACCATGAGTAGTGCCTGGCCGCTGGTCATTACGCTTTTATACGTGGCCACCGCGATGCTGATCGGCCTTCGCGCACAGGCTGGCCGCTCCATGAATAATCTTGAAGAGTGGGGCGTGGCGGGGCGCAGCATGGGGCCAGTGACGCTTTACCTGCTGATCGCGGCGGGTAGTGTGAGTGCTTACACCTTCATGGGCGCACCGGGCTGGGCCTACTCCAAGGGCGTGGCGGTATTTTATGTGGCGGTTTATTTGGCCTATTTAGCGCTGGTGGCCTGGTACTTCGGGCCGAAGGTGTGGCAGTTCGGCGAGCAGTTTGGCCATGTAACGCAGGCAAGCGCCATTGCCGACCGCTACCAAAGCCCTGCGCTAGGGGCGCTCTCCGCGCTGGTGATGGCGGTGGGCTCCGTGGCCTACGCGGTGCTACAAACGATTGGCTCTGCTTATATTCTATTCGTGATGAGCGGCGGGCAGATTCCTGTTTGGCTAGGCGTGCTGTTGGTGCTGGCCTGCATTGCCGTTTATCTCTACGCCAGCGGGCAGCGGGCGATTGGCCGTACCAACGCGTTCCAGGGCGTGCTGATGCTGGTGGTGGCCTGGGCGGTAGGCCTATGGGCCATACACAGTGCCACCGGCGGGCTGAGTTTTGCGGGCGTATTTGAACGCATCACCGCCGAGAACCCCGAGTTTCTGACCCTCCCCGGCGCGGGGGGCGATATGAGTTTTAGCTTCTGGACCACGTCGATCATCGTCTCGATGTTCTCGTTTATGCCCCCCGTTTGGACGCAGTGGATGAGCGCCTCTTCAGCGCGCACCATCCGCCGCAGCGCGACGTGGCTACCCACCTACTACGTGGTGATTCTACCCATGGTGGTGGTGGGCTTTATCGGTATTTTCTCGCTGCCGGAGCTGGCGCGGGCAGATACCGTGGTGCTGGAGTACGCCATGCAGCACTTGCCCGTGGTGTTAGTTGGGCTGCTGGGCGCGGGCACCTTGGCGGCCTCTATGTCCTCCAGCGAGCCGTTTATTCATTCGGTTTCCCTTTCCGTGAGTAAAGACGTGCTGCAGCCGTTGCTCAAGCTCTCGGAGGGCACCACCGCCAAGCTGGCGCGGCTTTTGATTCTGCCCATTATGTTTCTGGTGATTGCGCCGCTGGCGATTGCTGAACCGGGGAGCCTGGTGATGATTTTGCTGGTGGGGCTTGGCTTTGCCTCGCAGGTTTTGCCCGCCTTTATCGGCATGTTCTTGTGGCCTCGCGCCTCAAGGCTGGGCGTCATGGCGGGTATTTTAGGCGGTTTTGTGGTTACCGTGGCGTTCACCACCTTATGGCGGCATCCGCTCGGCATTCATGCAGGGTTTTGGGGGCTGATGGTCAATTTGCCGCTGTTTGTGCTGGTGTCGCTAGTGACCCCTGCGACGCGTGAAGAGGTGGTCGAGCGCTTCTTTTGCATTTCAGCACCCCGTGGCCTGACGCGTTTGGGCAAGCGGGTGTCTTAATCTGTTAACGTGCATCGTCTACGCTTAACCTTAGCGATTAAATGCACGCATAAAGGGACTGTATGAGCCACGCATTGACAGGACATAACCGCCCTCAGCAGGTCATTGAGGCCATTCAACAGGCGAATGCACCGCTGAGCACGGCGCATCGGCAGGCGAAATACGCCAAAATGGCGGCCTCTCCCTATCGATTCTTTCGAGGCTCAAATCACCTTTATTGGCAAGACGTATGGCACGACTGGCGCTTTGCGCTGTTCGGCGGTTGGCCGAATACGCAAACCTGGCTTCAGGGCGATGCCCATGCCTACAACTTTGGCGCATACGGCCACCACGATGACCAAGTGCGCTACGGCATGGATGACTTCGACGATGCGTTGATTGGGGATTACCAGTACGACGTGTGGCGGCTGGCGATTAGCCTCGTGTTGGATGCCCGTGAGAACGCTGAGCTAAGCCCTAAAGCGGTGGATAAAGCGCTCAAAAAACTGCTGGAAGGGTATATGGACACCCTTAGCGTTCATCGTGAGGATGACGTGGCGATCCACGCGATCACGCTGGACAACGCCAAGGATCCACTTAAGTCGTTTATGGGCAAGGTGGCCGATAAGCAGAGCCGTGCCCGCATGCTGGAGAAGTGGACGACGCTAGACCCAGATAAAGGGCGTCAGTTTGCCGAGCGCCCCGGTAAGCTCGCCAATCTGCCTGCGGATGTGGCAAGCCAGCTACGGCGCATCATTGAGCAGGAGTACCAGCAAACGCTGCAGCACCCCATCAAGGAGAGCGACCCGCAGCACTTCTTCGTCAAAGACACCGCCCGGCGCTTGGATGCAGGCACTGGGTCGCTGGGCGTCGAGCGGTACTACGTGCTGATCGAAGGCGGGGCGGACCACGAACACGACGATGTGATTCTGGACATCAAAGAGCAGGTCACGCCAGAGGCCTACCGCCTGATGGACAAAGCGCAGCAGCAGGCGTGGCGCAAGCTGTTTCCCAATGAAGGCATTCGCCATGCCGCGGCGTTCCATGCTATTGCGGAGCACCCGGATGCCTACCTTGGCTGGTTGACCATGAACGGCAAGGTGTTTTCGGTTCGCGAGCGTTCACCGTTCAAAAAAGATTACCCCACCCACAAGCTCTCTGGCGGTAAAGCCTACCGCAAGCTGGCGCGCCAGTGGGGCGAAATTCTGGCCCGTGAACACCTGCGCGGTGCGCAGGCACTTAACCGAGGCAAAGCCGCACCGTTTGCCGACGCGGTATGCCAGCGGTTAGAGGGGCGTGAAGAGCAGTTTATCGGCGTGGTCTCAACGCTTGCTAAGGCCTACGCGGACTGTGTTGCTCAAGACTACCAAGTGTTTATGGAGCATTTTCTAGCCACTGACACGGCATCATAGGTTAAGCAGTACCGTGCCAGTGGTTTACAGCGTGACGCGTTAGCTGCTACTGGCACCACCGACAATGCCACTTCTTAAGCCGCTTTCCTGACCGGAGCGGCTTTTTGACCTGTGGGCAGCCTGTAGGTTTTAAACTTTAATTACCTATCTCTCCGATAAGAGTGCTGCCATGCCGACCTACACTGGCGACCCTGATGTGGATTTCGCGCAAGGCATGATTCCCCATCACGAAGGTGCCATCGCCATGGCGGAAATCGTGCTGGCGCACGGCGAAGATGACGAGATTCGTCAACTGGCCGAGGACATTATCGCCGCCCAAGAGAGTGAAATTGCTTTCCTAAAAGGGTGGTTGAAACGTCACGGCTATTAAGGCGACCGGCTCTCTGATCACATACACCCTTCCCGAATGAGTGATATTCTGCTCGCCTAAACAGCAGGTGATGAGGGAGAGCCGCGTGTCGGGTATGATTTATTGGTTGGATATGGCGGGGGTGATTGTGTTTGCCCTGTCGGGCGTGATTTTGGCCTGCCGCTCGCGGATGGACCCGTTCGGTATGCTGGTGCTGGCGGCGGTGACGGGCATTGGGGGCGGTACGCTGCGTGATTTGGTGCTGGGCGTTAGGCCGGTGTTCTGGGTGACCGACCCGACCTACCTGTGGGTGATCTTGGCCACGGTGGGCGTGTCGCTGGTGGGGTTTCACTACATTCACCGGCTGTCTCGGGGCTTTTTGCCGGTGGCGGATGCCTTCGGCCTGGCACTGTTTACCGTGATCGGTACCCACAAGGCGTTGCTGCTGGGCACGTCGGGGGTGGTGGCGGTACTCATGGGCATGATGACCGGTGTGGCGGGAGGCATGATTCGTGACGTGTTGGCTCAGCGGGTGCCCATGGTGCTGCGCGAAGAGATCTATGCCACCGCCGCCATGGCGGGCGGGATTGTGTATGTCGCGCTGCAGGCGCTCGATGCGCCGCTGACATTCGCCATTGCCGCCTCATTGAGCGTGACGCTGGGCCTGCGCTTAGCGGCGATTCATTGGCACTTGGCCCTGCCGGTGTTTGCCTGGGTCACGGTGCCGCCTAAATACCAAGACGCCAACGCGCCGCTGTCTACACCGCAAAAGGCTAAAGAGCGGGTACGTATGATTCGTAGAGAGCGCACGCGCCGCTAAGGCCTTGAAAAACGCTGGGCTTCTCGCCAGCGGTCAAACCAGCGCTTGGGTTGGAGCACGCGCAGGGCCGGTTCGCTGTCGTTCAGCTCCACGCCGAGGCCCACGGCACCCAGCCGCGCGTAAAGCGCGCCGTTGGCTTGGCCGTCGGCTAGGGTCACATCGGAAAGCAGAAGCAGCGGGCCGCCTGTGAGCGTGAGGTCATGCAGGCGTATTTGCTCGCCGCTCACTGTGAGTAGGGCGTGCCCGTTGATGTTATGCACGTTTAAAAGCCTGCCCAGCCAGTCGCTCACCCGAGCACGGGCGAGAAATAGCCGTGCCAGCAGCCCAGTATCGCGCATGCCTAACCGTAGCTGGCTGGTGAGTTGTATCGGGTCACCCCAGTTGAGTTGCGCTTCTTCCATGGTGAGCTGCACCCACCAGCCTGCGTCCTGAGTGCCGTCGTCGCTTCGGCGAAAGACGTTTTCCAGGCGCAGGTAGGAGTCATTGGCGACAAAGCGGCGCGTCTCGATATCGCCCTCGGTGAGCTGTAAGTGCAGCGTCACGTCTCCTCTCAGGCGCTGCTCCAGTAGCGCCATTTCGGTTTCGAAAGCGCGCAGTGTGATATCACCTTGGGCGCGCAGCCCCTCTAGCAGCCATTCGCTGGTTAGGCTGGCACTGCCGGAGAGTAGCTCAACCCCCGCATCTTCTGGCAGGTAGCGATTGTAGCGGGCAATGTCCGGCACCTCGGTGATTGGCAGCGCAACGCGGGTGGTGAAGTGTTCGGGAGCGGGGGCGTCGAGTACATCACTAAAGCGGTCGGTTTGGGTGGTGAGCGCAAAGTGGCGGCCTTCCAGATGCGGGCGGTCATCATCTTGTCGCCGTAAGGCGAACTGTGGAATGCCTAGCGAAAGCTGTGCTTGCTCGGGGCTATCTAACTGGGCGGTCAGCTCGCCGCGCCCGGTGGCCAAGTAGTCGAGAAACGTCACTTCCAGCTGGTTAGCATTGACCCGCAGCCGAGTAGGGGCTTGCAGCGTGTCGTCTATAAACGCGCCCTGTAAAAAAAGCTGACCGTTGCCGGAAAGCGATACGCCGTGAGCGTCCGGTAAAAACGTGTTGAGAAACCCTAGCCGCTGCACGCTGCCCTCCAGCGTGAACTGCCCGCTTGGGGTGGCGTTTTGGCGCTGAAAGCGACCGTCGCGCAGCACCAGCGTGCTCTCCAGCGCTTCGCCGGGATGTTGCGGGTCGGCCACCTGCCAGCTTAGCCGCGAGCCGCTGATGTCCAGCGCTGTGCCATCCAGCGCCGCTTGGTTGATGGCCAGCGCCAGCTGTATATCGCTCACCAACGTGCCGCTCTGCTCACTACGTTGCCAGCCGGTGGTCAGCGCGTTGCCAGCCAAATAAAGCTCGCCGCTCAGTTGCTCGGTCGTGAAGCGGAGCTGCCCGTGGCTGGTGGCTGAGCCGCTGTTTAACGTTAGCGGAGAAGGGCGGGGCAACACCGCCGCAAGGTAGGGTTGTAGCGCTTGGATATTGGGCAGCGTTGCTTCTTCCCAAATTAGTTGCGCCGTGGCGCTTTGTTGTGCCTGTTCGGGGTCGAGGGGGCTTTGTGCGGCTAGCGTTAGCGCTGCATCCGCTAGCAAGGTTCGCTCCTGATGGCGCAGCGTGGCGTCTGTGAAGGCCAGCGTTGCCGCTACTTGCTCATCGGGGGAGAGCGTCGTGTCGAGCGTACCGCTGCCTTGCGCGGTGAGTTCAAGCAGCTCTGCGCCTAGCGTGGGCGCTTGAACGGTTAGCGATGCTTCATAAGGGCGCGCATCCCGCAGCGTCGCGCTGGCGGTGATGCTCCCCTGGCCGGATAGCCGAACCCCTTGGCCATCGAAGACTGTTGCGAGATAGCGGTCAAGCATGTCCAGGCGCGTTACCTCGCCCGATAGCTCAAGTGAGGCGCCAGTGGGCAAGTCGAGTTGGTCCAGGCGCTGATTAGGGATGTGGGTAGCGAGGGAGAGCCGTGTGTTTGTGGCGTAGGGGTGCGTGTCGGCTAGCGTGACGTCCTCCAACTGAGTAGCGAAGCGCAGTTGCCCCTCTACCACAGCGAGCCTGACGCGCCCCTGGCCCGTGGCGGTATGCGGCGGCGGTGTGTCATCCGCTACCAGCCAGCGGCGCGTGTTGTCGGTACCTTTCAAGCGCTGCTCATCGATAGAGAGCGCAAGCCTTGGGGTTGCTAATGTGAGTTCGCTGCCCGGCTGTAGTTGGCCCTCGGCAAGCGCTAGCTCACCTTCCAATACGCCGTTGCCTGCCAGGCTCAACCAGGGCAGCGCCTCTAGGTAGGGCATGAACACGTCCCAAGCATCCGCTTGAGCCGTGATGGCAAGCTGGGCGGTGAGGGCGTCGAGCAGCGCCTCGGTTAACGCATCGCTACTTTGCTGGGTAGAAAGTGAGTCCAGCGACGCCGTACTGCGTAGCTGAATATCCTGCACCAGCGTGGCTTGATCGCTCAAGCGGACGAGGCGGCCTTGGGTAATGTCCAAACCTACATAAGGCACGCTGAGGATCTCTTGGCTGAACTGGGTATCCTCGACCTTCAGCTGGCCCTCTGCCTCCAGGGCAATGTCCCCGACGGTAAAGCGGCGAATGCCGTTCGCTTCCAGTGCTTGGATATGTAGCTCTCCGCGCAGCAGGGCAAGCAGCGATAGCGACAGGGTGGCTTGGCTGGCCTCGACGGTAATCGGTAGCGCTTCGTCTTCTCGGGCTAGGTAGAGGTTGTCGACCTCCCAACGCCCTGGGTGAAGGCTCTGGGCGTTCGTCCAGCGTACCTCGACCCCTTCGATGGTGGAGATTCGTTGCGGTAGCCACTGGCTGTTGAGTAGCCAGTAGCTGCCTATCAGCCAAATTAGCACAAGCGCTAGCGCGCCAAACAGCAGGACGAACAGTGGGCGAAAACGACGTGGTGCAGTGGGCGTGTCACGGGACATACGGGCTTCCTAGCAGATGACTCCTGTTGGCGCGTGTTTTATGGCATTATGCGCGACGTGGGGCAGTTATGGGTTTTCGATTTCAACGCTAGGCAGGCAGCAAAGCCATGTTCAAGGATTTTTACGCGCAGCGCGGAGAGTATGTGGTGATCTCCGCGGAGCAGGCCAGCCGCTTCGCTAAAAGCGTGGCCGGCGACTACAACCCGATTCACAACCCGGATGCGCGGCGTTTCTGCGTGCCCGGCGACCTGCTATTTACGCTGGTGCTGGTGAAGTTCGGGCTGTCGCGACAAATGGAATTTCGCTTCACCAATATGGTGGGGGCCGATACACCCATCAAGTTCAGTGAAACCGAGAACGGGGATATCCACGTCTGTGACGACAGCGGTAAATGCTATTTACAGGTTGTCCGCAGCGGCGAGATGACCCGTGATGAGGCGGTGGTCGAAGGCTTTGCCCGCTGCTACGTCGCCTTCTCGGGTAAGAATTTTCCCCACTATCTCAAGCCGCTGATGGAGCAGCATGGGGTGATGTTTAACCCTAAACGCCCGCTGGTGATCTACGATAGCATGGGCTTTTGCCTGGAGCGTTTAGACGGCTTCTCACCTAATCTGGCGCTGAATCAATCCTCCTTGGATGTCCAGGGTAAACGCGCTGATGCGCTGCTGGAGTTTTCCATTGAGTCAGCCGGTGAAGCGGTGGGTGTAGGCTCTAAGAAGCTCGTCGTCAGCGGGCTATGCGACTACGATGCTACCGAAATGGCGGCCATTGTCGACGAATTTTACCGCTTGAAAGCCGCCTACGAAGCCGCCTAGGGCAGTGGATGTCTACCCGTCATTGCGACGCTGCGTTAGCGCAATGGCGGGTGCCATTAACGCAACCGCTCAGGTATTCTCAAAGCCGACTAATTAAAAAAACACCCAAAGCGCCGCACGGCGCTCTGGCTGGACAACGAGGCTTTGCATGAACCGAATGAAAACGCTGACGCTTGCCTGCGCCGCAGCCGCCTTGGCCGTTTCTTCCATGAGCGCCCAGGCGCGTGACTTCCGTTTAGGGCTGATTACACCCGCCCAGCATCTGTGGTCCACCGAAGCCGAAGCGTTCGCGCAAACACTCAACGAGCGCTCAGGCGGCGAGCATAGCGTAAGCGTTTTTCCTGCCCAGCAGTTAGGTAACGAAGCGCAAATGGTGCAGCAGCTGCAAACCGGCGCGCTGGACATGGCCTTTCTAACCATTGCCGAAATCTCCAATCGCATTCCTGATTTTGGCGCGCTCTACGCCCCGTATCTGGTGGACGACGTCAACCACGCGGCGCGCCTGTTGCGTTCCGATGCGGCCGGTGAACTACTCGACTTGATGCCGGAAGGCGTGGGCTTTGTTGGGATAGGTTATGGCATGGTGGGTATGCGCCAAGTATTGAGCCGTAGCCCCATTGAAAGCGCTGAAGATTTGCAGGGCCAGCGGCTGCGTATTACGCCCTTCGAGCCGATCCGCGACTTCTACACCGCCACCGGCGCTGCCCCTGCACCCATGCCTTTGTTGGAAGTGTATGATGCCCTCGCTAATGGGCAGGTTGATGCCATTGATATGGATTTCGACTCGATTCTGATTTTGAAATTCTACGAGCAGGCGAACAATCTGCTGATCTCCAACCATATGATGTTCCCGATGGTAGGGGTGGTGTCTGGTCGGGTATGGCGCGAGCTCTCTGAAGAAGACCGTGAGCTGATTGATACCGCCATGTCCGAACACCTGGAGAACGTATTGACGGGGTTTGAGGAGATGGACGCCGCTCAGGAAGAGGAAATTCGCGGGTTGGACATCAATATCGTCGAAGCCGATGCCGAGTTCTTCTCCGAGGCGATTGCCGAGTGGGAAAGTATTTGGGCACCGAAAGCCCCTATGTTGGAAACCCTGCGCGCCGAGGCTGACCGCCTGCGCGACGAGTAATCCTTAACGTCAAACAAGCCGTTGATAAAGGCCTTTAATCATCATGTTGCAACGCCTTTCCAAAGGGCTTGCCCGTTGTGAAGAGATCACCGCCGCTGCCTTGGCAGCGGCGGTGACGTGTTTAATCCTCACAAATATTGCCTTCCGCGCGCTGGGCAGCCCGCTGTACTGGGTCAGTGAATTGGCGATTTACGCCATGATCTGGATGACGTTCTTGATTGCTGGGGCGGTGTTGAAACGCCGCCAGGGCATCGCGGTGACACTGGTGAGCGACCTGCTGCCGCCAACGGGTAGAAAGCTGGTCGGCGTGGCGGTGGATGCCATGGTGTTGCTGTTTGCCCTGCTGCTGGTCTGGCTTTGCTGGGGCTGGTACCAGCCGCTGACGCTGGTCCAAACCGGCTTCGATACCCAGGCGTTTCAGGGGCAAACGTTTAATTTTATCTATGCGGAAAACACCTCCACCCTGGGCATTAAAAAGTTCTGGGCGTGGCTGATTGTGCCTTGGTTTGCGCTCTCGCTGAGCCTGCACGGCGTGGCGAACCTGACGCAATCGCTAATGGCATTAAGGGGGCGGGTATGACGGTCGCGGTGTTCTTGCTGCTGCTACTGGGAGCGGTGCCTATTGCGCTAGTGCTGGCGCTTACGGCGATGTGGTATATCCAGGCCTCTGGCAATACGGTGCTGTTTGATTCCTACCCGCAGCAGCTGTTTAGCGCTATTGAAAGCTACGGCCTGCTGGCGATTCCGCTATTTATGCTGGCCGGGGAGCTGATGAACGAAGGCGGGCTGACCAAGCGCTTGATTGCTCTGGCCCGCATTCTGGTGGGTGGCTTTCGCGGTGGATTGGCTTATATCAACCTAGTCGCCAATATGATGATGGCGGCGATTATTGGCTCGGCGGCCTCGCAAATCGCCATTATGTCCCGCGCCATGGTGCCTGCGATGGAGGAGGAGGGGTACGACACGCCTTACAGTGCGGCGATTACCGCCGCTGGCGGGCTGCTGTCGCCGATTATTCCGCCCTCTATGCTGTTTGTACTGTTTGGGGTAATGGCTCAGGTGCCCATTGCGGAGATGTTTATCGCTGGGCTACTGCCGGGGCTGTTGCTGGGCGCGAGCTTTTTCGTGGTTATCGCCCTGGTGGGGCTGGTGCAGCAATACCCGAAAGGGGAGTGGCCAAGCCGGCAACAGGCGCTGCACGATGCGCTATGGGGCATGCCTGCGCTGCTGATTCCAGTGATTATCATTGGCGGTATTTTGCTGGGTATTGCGACGCCCACAGAGTCGGCGGCGCTGGCCTCGCTGGCGGCGCTATTGATGGGCCGCTTTGTGTACGGCGACCTGCGTTTGACGCAGCTCCCCCAGGTACTTACCCGCACGGCGATCAATGCCGGGCTGGTAATTATGCTGATTGCGGCGGCAGGAGTGTTTGGCTGGGTAGTGATCTACGAGCAGCTGCCGCAAATGGCCGCTGAGTGGATTGCCGCACTGACCAGCAGCCCGTTTCTGTTTCTGCTGCTGGTGATTGGGGCCCTGCTGCTGGTTGGCATGGTAATTGACGGCATTGCCGCGCTGATTCTGGTGGTGCCTATTTTAATGCCCATCGCTCAAAGCCAGTTTGCGATTAGCCCCTACCAGTTTGGCGTGGTGGTCTGCCTGACGCTAGTGATGGGGTTACTCACCCCGCCAGTGGGCGCGGGGCTGTTTATCGCTTCCTCCATGACCGGTGCGCCGCCGCTAAAAATCTTCCGAGCGCTGCTGCCCTTTTTATTGGCGACCCTCGTCACGCTGGTGCTGCTGGCGTGGTTGCCCTGGCTAACCGATGGGTTGGTTCGGCGTTAGAAGCCTAGCGGGCAACAGCGTGGCCTAGGCCGCGCTGTTGTCTGTCAGCGGCATGACATCTACTTCCACTTCTAGCTGGTGTTCGCCGCCTCCATTCATTACGCCTTTGAGCGGTGCTACGTCGGCGTAATCTCGGCCCCAGGCCAGCACCGGGTGCTGTTCACCGGCCACTGTGCCGTTGGTCGGGTCTAGCGCTAGCCAGCCCCACTCTGGAATCCAAGTGGCGAGCCATGCGTGGGACGCATCCGCCCCTATCAACCGTGGCTGTCCGGGCGGTGGCTGAGTTTCTAGGTAGCCGCTCACATAGCGCGCCGCTAATCCCACCGAGCGCAGGGAGCCAATTGCAAGGTGGGCAAAGTCTTGGCAGACACCACGGCGATTGGCCAGCACTTCGCTGAGCGGTGTGGCCAGCGTGGTAAAGCTAGGGTCGTACTCAAAGGTGTCGTAAATCAGTTGATTAAGCGCCAGCGCGGCATCAACCAGCGGGCGGCCGGGCGTGAAACAGCTGTGGGCGAACTCAGCCAACTCGTCGTTGCGACGAATAAATGGTGAGTCGAGCCGGTAGAGCTGCATATCGAAGCGGCTATCGTGACGCAGCTGTTCCGCGACACTTTCCCAAGCGGGGGAGCTGCTAGGTAGCGGCCCCAGCGGATGGGTATTGAGGGGGGTGACCACGGTCACATCCAGGGTCTGGTGCACCTCTTCCATGGCAAAATAGAGCACCCGATTGCCGAAAACATCTCGGCGCTCTGCCTGCACCTGGGGCATCGGACTAATGGTGAGCGTTGATGCGCCGCACTGCTGGTGCTGTGTCCTGCGTGGCAGCACCCTGGCCTCGCTATGACATAGCGTCACCGGGGCGCTGTAGTGGTAGCGCGTAGTGTGTCGCAGGGTGTAGTTCATTCGTCGGGCTCCATGCTGACAAGTTGGCGCGGCCGCTCCACGTGACTAAAGTGGCTGTGGCTAATGGCATTCGAAAGCGCGTTTAGCGGGGTAATCAGTTCATCCAGTAGCTGCTCCAGCGCTGCTTGGGCATCGGGGGTGTCGGCTAAATGGCTCAAGCGTTCAATGTCGGCGAGGTGCAGCGCGGCATTGGCTTGAATGAGCAAGCGGCGTTCGGCATTGCGGTAGGGCGATGAGCTGCCGGGCAGCCTGTCCATTTGCCGCTCAAGGCGCTTGAGCATATAGCCCACCGAGCGTGGGTTGGTCTCATCGAATAGCAGTAGATCCAAAATCGCTTCTGGGTGCAGCTCGCTGCGGTAGCGCCGCCGGTAAGCGGTAAAGTTATCTGTGGTGGCGAGCACTACTTCCCACAACGCCAGCCCCGGCGAGTGGGGGGCTTTCAATGTGAGCTTGAGCAGCGAAAGCAGCCCTATTACTCGATCCAGGAAGCGCCCGATATCCATAAACCGCCAGCCGTAGTGATGGGGCATGGTTTCGTTGCATAGCCCAAAAAAAGCGGCAATTTGCGCCGATAACCCTTCACAGGCGCGCCGCGCGGCGCTGGCGCCCAGGCTGGGGCTGAACGTATCCACCCGCTGGCGTAGCTGATGCACCACCCGCCAGGAGTCGTCGCCCAGGTGGTCGCGTACGCTCCGAGCGTTGCGCAGCAAATGAGCAAACACGGGCTTGAGGGCCTGGGGGTCTCGCTCGTCGAACTGGGCCAGCAGCGCCGTGCGTTTTTGGGCAAAACCCACCAGCGGGGGGTTGGCGCCGTCGGCGTTCAAGGTGGTGATTTCCAGCGCCAGCAGCAGTTCGTCCAGTAACTGGTCGGCAATTTCGTCCTGGTCGTACTCCATCAGGCGCATCAAGGCTTCACGCAGCAAGCGGGCACGGGCATCCAGCCGCTCGCCGTAGCGACCCAGCCAGAACAGGCTTTCCGCCACTCGGCTGGGCAGGTCGGTGCCATCGCGGGTAGCCACCACGGGGCCGCGTGCCTGACGCAGTTGGCTGACGTGGGGCTGTGGCGTATTGGCGGTCACCCAGACGTCCTTGACGATGGGACTGCTGAGCGACGGTGAGCCGGGGGGGCCCACCCAGGCAAGCCCTCCCGGCATGACGTGATAGTCGCTGGGCTGTTGGCTTTGGGTCGCCACGCTGCCCGGGGCTCTGGAAACGAAACAGCGCAGGTTCAGGGTGGTGGGCGACAGCCGCTGCATGTGCGGGTCGAACATGGGGGCCGTGGCGGGCTGTGTCCGGGCATCGGCGCTGGGCAACAACAGCGCCTCCCCCAGCAGGTGCTGGCACAGTGCTGGCAAGTAGTCGGCCAGTTCCGGCAGCTCCAGAGCGCCTACGCCCAGCGCATTCGACATCGCCACGCCGCTGGCGCGGGCGGCTTGCAAAAGCCCTGGTACGCCCAGGTGCGAATCACCGCGCAGTTCCAACGGGTCGCAGTAGGCATCGTCGCAGTGGCGCAGCACCACGTCCACCGGTTGCAGGCCGCCCAGGGTACGTAACCAGAGCTTGCTGTCGCGCACGACCATGTCCTGGCCTTCTGCCAGGTCGATGTTCAGGTAGTTGGCCAGGTAGGCATGCTCGAAATAGCGCGGGCTGCCCGGCCCTGGGGTCAACAGCACCACGGTCGGGTTGTCGCGGTGCTGGTAGGCCAGTGCGGTCAGCGTGCGGTGGTATTTGTCCAGGAAACCCGCCAGACGCTTCAGCGGCGCGTTGCGGTACATTTCAGGCAGCGCGCGGGCCATGAGGATGCGGTTTTCCAGCGTGAAGCCGGTGCCGGAAGGAGCCTGCAAGCGGTCGCCTATGACGCGCCACTGCCCCTCTGAATCCTGGATGACATCGATGCCGTGAAAGCTGATCGCAGGGCGGTCGCTGGGCTGAGAGCCATGGCAGGGCAGCAGGAAGTGGGGCGAGGCCAGCAGCGCCTGGGTGGGCAGCAGGCCCGCATCGAATAGCGTGCGAGGTCCGTACAGGTCGTCATACAGCGCATTGAACAGCCGCGTGCGTTGGGTCAGGCCGATTTCCAGCGCTTGCCACTGCGCCTGGTCGATGACCCAGGGAAGCGGGTCCAGCCGCCAGGCGCGCCCTTGGGTGTCATCGTGCATATTGAAGATGACACCGTTCTCGGCCAGCAGCCGCTGAAGCTCTTCATGCTGCTGATAGCGACCCTCGGCGCCCAGGCTTTCCAGAGCGCTGAGCAGGCTCTGCCAGCCCGGGCGCAGTTGGCCATGACGGTCGAGCATCGCATCAAACGTGCCGGGCTGTCCCTTGCCTAGCTGATTCAAGTAGTCCTCGATGAGCCCGGCAGCGCCGAGCTCAAGCAGTGAGGGAGAGACAGGGGCGGTCATGATCCTGAGAGTCCTGAGCGAGTAAGGGACGGATTATCCTGCAGCTAGCACCGATAGGAAAGCATTACACTCCTCATCGGCGCGGGCTCCAGCGTAGGTCAAGGGTACACGGCAGTTCCTGGCTGGGTGTTTCTGGCATGGGCGCCTGGTAGCCATGACCGTGGCCGCTGTCGCTGAAGCGGCCCAGGCGTCTGGCTTCGGCTTCGAAGGCATTGACCGGGAACGTCTCGAAGCTGCGCCCCGTGGGATGCACGACATGGTAGGTGCAGCCCGCCACCGAACGCTGGTTCCAGGTGTCGATCACATCGAATACCAGCGGGGCATGCACGGGAATCTGGGGGTGCAGGGCCGATGGCGGTTGCCAGGCGCGGTAGCGCACACCTGCGACGGCTTCGCCGTTGCGCCCGGTGGGAGTGAGCGGCACCTGGCGGCCATTGCAGGTCACCACGTAGCGGTCGCCGCTCATGCCGTTGACCTTCACTTCCAGGCGTTCCACCGAGGAGTCCACATAGCGGGCGGTGCCCCCTGCCGTGGCCTCTTCGCCCAGCACGTGCCAGGGCTCGATGGCCTGGCGCAGCTCGATGGAGAGCATCGGGGTGTGTAAGCGGCCATGCACCGGGAAGCGGAACTCTCGAAACGGCGCAAACCACTCCAGCTCGAAATCGAACCCATGGTGGCGCAGGTCGTGCAGCACATCGTTCAGGTCTTCCCACAGGTAGTGCGGCAGCATCCAGCGGTCCTGCAAGGCACTGCCCCAGCGTACCGGGCGCGCACGGTAGGGCGTCTTCCAGCAGCGCGCCACCAGAGCGCGGATGAGCAGCGTCTGCATCAGGCCCATGCGGGCGTGGGGGGGCATTTCAAAGCCGCGCAGCTCCAGTAGCCCTAAACGGCCGCTGTCGCTGTCCGGTGAGTAGAGCTTGTCGATACAGAACTCGGCGCGGTGGGTGTTGCCGGTCAGGTCGGTGAGCAGGTGACGCAGCAGTCGGTCCACCAGCCAGGGCTGAACGACCTCGCCTTCGGGCATCTGTTGCAGGGCGATTTCCAGCTCGTAGAGCGCCTCGTGGCGGGCTTCATCCACTCGCGGGGCCTGGCTGGTCGGGCCAATGAACAGCCCGGAAAACAGATACGACAGGCTCGGGTGGTGCTGCCAGTAGGTCACCAGGCTGGCCAGCAGGTCCGGCCGACGCAGAAAAGGTGAATCCTCCGGTGTCATGCCGCCCAGCGTGACATGGTTGCCGCCGCCGGTGCCGGTATGGCGGCCATCGACCATGAATTTTTCGGTGCCCAGCCGCGCCTGGCGGGCTTCGTCGTAGAGCCGTTCGGTCTGGGCGACCAGCGCTGGCCAGCTGTCGGCCGGCATGATGTTGACCTCGATGACACCGGGGTCCGGGGTGATCTGGAAGCTGGACAAGCGTGGGTCACGGGGCGGCGCGTAGCCTTCGATCATGACCGGGCAAGCCAGCGCCTGGGCGGTTTCCTCGATGCTGCTCAACAGGTCGAGGTAGTGCTCCAGGTGAGTCAGCGGCGGCAGGAAGATATGCAGGCGGCCCTCGCGAGGCTCGACGCACAGGCTGGTATGGATCACCTTGTGTTCGCGGTCGTCGGCGGCGCTTGGCTGCTGCTGAACGGCTTCGCCTTCCGGGTGGCTATGGCTGGGATGCAGGCTCTGGCCATGGCGCTCGGCGCTGGTGAAGTGATGCTGTTCGGCATTGCGGCGCGCCACTTCCCCGTGAATGTCGCCCAGCGCAGGTCGCGGTGCAAACAGCGACTGGGGCTGCGGCTGGTCTTCCGGGTCGGCCCAGGGCAGTGCCGACAGCGGCAGACGCAGGCCCATGGGTGAGTCGCCCGGCACAAGGAAGAGATGGTCGCGCTTGAGCGGCCAGTGGCCGCTCTCCCAGCGATGAGACTGGGCAATCGAGTGGCGCAGCGGGAGCGCATAGCCCACCACGGCGCCCAGGTCCTGCTCCAGCAGGCGTGCCAGGCGACGGCGTTCGGCATCGTCTTTCAGGTCGGCGTTACGCGGGTCGACGCTGACCGGCAGGGTCTGCTCTTTCCAGAGGTAGTAGTAGGCATCTTCGTAGGCGGGAATCCAGTGGCGCTGCGCTACGCCCAGACGCTCGCCCAAGGCATGAATGAAGCGCTCTACCATGGCGTCGTCCACCTTGGCGAGGGGCGCGCCTTCGGTGCTGGCCAGCCACTTGGGGTCGCGCCACAGGGGCACACCATCCTTGCGCCAGTAACAGGCCAGCGCCCAGCGGGGCAGCGGCTCGCCGGGGTACCACTTGCCCTGTTGCTGCTGAATGACGCTGCCTGCCGCGTAGGCTTCCTGCAGTCGGGTCAGCAGCGCCTCGGCGCGCTCACGCTTGTGCTCGCCCAGCGCTTCGGTGTTCCACTGGGGGCTCTCCATGTCGTCGATGGAGACGAAGGTCGGCTCGCCCCCCATGGTCAGGCGAACATCCTGCTGCTGGAGGACTTCATCCACCTGGTCGCCCAGCGTCAGAATCGCCTGCCACTGCTGGTCGCTGTAGGGGCGGGTGACGCGCGGGTCTTCATGAATGCGCTCCACGCGCATCTCAACATCGAATTCCACTTCGCACTTGTCGGAGAAACCGGTAATGGCCGCGGCGCTGCCAGTGGTGGGGGTGGCGGCCAGCGGAATATGACCTTCACCAGCGAACAGGCCGGAGGTGGGGTCCAGGCCCACCCAGCCTGCGCCCGGCAGAAATACTTCGGTCCAGGCATGCAGGTCGGTAAAGTCCACCTCGGTACCGCTGGGGCCATCCAGCGCTTTGACGTCCGGGGCCAGCTGAATCAGATAGCCGGATACAAAGCGAGCCGCCAGCCCCAAATGGCGCAGGATCTGTACCAGTAACCAGGCGCTGTCGCGGCAGGAACCACTGGCCAGAGTTAGGGTTTCTTCACAGCTTTGTACGCCGGGCTCCATACGCACCAGGTAGCTGATGTCCTGCTGCAGACGCTGGTTGAGCGCCACCAGAAAATCGACGCTGGTGGTGGGCTCTCGAGGTACTTCCTTAAGCCATGCTTTTAGGCGCGGCCCTGCTTCGGTGACTTCCAGATAGGGGCCTAGCTCCTTGAGAAGCTCATCGGAATAATGGAACGGAATTTTTTGCGCGGCATCGTCGAGAAAAAAGTCGAAAGGGTTGATGACCGTCATGGGGGCCACCAGCTCGACGGCAATGGTGAGTTCCTTGCGTGGCTCTGGAAACACGATACGCGCATTAAAGTTGCCAAAGGGGTCTTGCTGCCAATTCAGAAAGTGGTCATCCCCTGAAATATTCAGCGAGTAGGCATCGATATGCGTGCGGCAGTGGGGGGCAGGGCGCAGGCGGACGACATGGGGTGACAGTTTGACGGGGCGGTCAAATCGATAGGTTGTGCGGTGATGCAAGGCAACGCGAATGGTCATGAGCCACCCTCAAATAAAAGCGTAGATTCTCGCAGCTACGGATGAACTGCGACGCAACAAGACATTTACCCAAGAGTATCGTTGGAGTTGAACTTTTTTGCAGCTGCAATATGCACAGGGGCGTTTAAGAAGTGTGGAAAATTGTGATCGCACCGCTTTTAATTAAATTTTGCACCAAATTGGTGCTTTTTTTCGAGAGTTTTTTGGTCAAGGCACAAGTTTGGTTCAGTGAGGGGGTGGGAAGGTATCGCGGCATTACAAAGAGGCCGCGTTTTATCAAACGTAGATGCCATAGCGTTGAAATATCGGGAAAGGTGGTACGAGTATTGCGTGGTTATATAGCTCAATAAATACGTCGATTGCACGCGGCAGGCCTACACTATTGTTCAAGGAAGTTGCCGCTTCCACCCCAGCGCCAGGAGAGCGCCCATGAGCCAAGTCAATTGGAACAACTATGCGTGCCGTGATTTTTACGATGAGTTGCTAGAAGCGCCAGGTAAACCCAGAGCTTCTGCCGATGAGCTTTGTAATATGCTGGCTCGGTTTAGCGCCGAAGAGTTAGCGGAAAGAAAAACCGCTGCGGAAATCGCCATTCGTACCATGGGGATTACGTTTACCGTGTATTCCGAAGGGGCAATGATCGACCGCGCCTGGCCATTCGATATTGTGCCCCGGATCATACCGGCCCATGAGTGGCGCAAGACGGAAGCCGGTTTAAAACAGCGCGTCCAAGCACTCAATCTCTTTATCGACGATCTTTATCACGATCAGAAAGTGGTCAAGGACAAAGTGCTGCCTGCGGAAGTGCTTGCTCAGTCGGCTAATTTTCGCCCGCAGTGTGTGGGCATTAACCCGCCTCATGGTATCTGGGCGCATATTTGTGGCTCTGATTTGGTACGCGGCGGCGATGGCACACTCTACGTGCTGGAGGATAATCTGCGGATTCCTTCCGGGGTCTCCTACATGCTGGAAAACCGCAACGTCACCAAACGGGTGCTACCTGAGCTGTTTGCGTCGGGCAAAATCCTGCCAGTAGACGACTACGTGGCGCAGCTGTATGACATGCTGGCGGCCATGTCTCCCCGTCCCGGCGATGACCCTCAGGTCGTGGTATTGACCCCTGGTATTTACAACTCGGCCTATTTCGAACACGCCTATCTTGCCCAGCAGATGGGGGTCGAGCTGGTGCAGGGTAGCGACATGCTGGTGGACGACGATGACGTGGTCTACATGCGAACGGTGGAGGGGCTGCGGCGAGTGGATGTCATTTATCGTCGTGTGGATGACGAGTTTCTGGACCCTGAAGCCTTCAATCCGCATTCGATGCTGGGCGTGCCTGGGCTGATGCGCGCCTGGCGGGCGGGCAAGGTGGCGCTGGCCAATGCGCCAGGGGCAGGCGTGGCAGACGACAAGGTGGTATACGCCTTCGTGCCAGAGCTGATCCGCTACTATCTGGACCAGGAGCCGCTGCTGCCCAACGTACCCAGCTACCTGTGCATGTTCGATGAAGACCGCAAGTACGTACTGGATCACCTCGATGAGCTGGTGGTGAAGCCCGCCAATGAGTCCGGCGGGTATGGCATGCTGATCGGGCCTCGCTCCACCAGGGAAACCCGTGACGAGTTTGCCCGCCTGATCAAGGAGAACCCGCGCAACTACATGGCCCAGCCTACGCTGGCGCTCTCCACCACGCCCACCCTGGCTAACGGCTTGCCGCAACCGCGTCATGTGGACCTGCGCCCGTTCATTCTCTCCGGCCCCGAAACCCATGTGACCACGGGTGGTTTGACCCGCGTGGCGCTAGTGGAGGGGTCGCTGGTGGTCAACTCGTCCCAGGGGGGCGGCAGCAAGGATACCTGGATCGTCGAGGTCGATGAGAACGCGGCTGATGCCGCCGAGCAGGAAGGAGTCTAGCGCCATGCTGTCACGCGTAGCTGAAAACCTGTACTGGATGGCGCGTTACATTGAACGGGCCGAAGATACCGCGCGGCTGTTGAGCGTCAATAGTCACCTGATGCTGGATTTACCGCGCCATTTACCGCTGGGCTGGGCACCGCTGATTGAAATGACCGGCACGCTTGAAACCTTTAATGAACGCCATAGCAGCTTTGATGAGCGCAACGTGGTGCACTTTTTGTGTGCCGATGCCCAGAACGGTAGCTCGATTCTTTCAGCGCTGGCGAGTGCCCGGGAAAACCTGCGTACCACCCGCGATGTGGTACCCAGAGAAATCTGGGAAGAGGTCAACCAGCTTTACCTTAACGTGGCCGACCACGCGGAAAGCGGCGTCAGCCCGCGGCGCCGAGATGCATTTTTGAAAAACGTGATTCGCGGTTGCCAAACGTTGACTGGTTTGATTGAGGGCACGCTCAGCCACGGTCCAGCGCGCACCTTTATCAAGTTAGGCCGCCAGTTGGAGCGGGCAGACATGACCACACGTATCGTTGATGTGCGCTCAGCCAGCCTGCTGCCGCAAAACCCTGAAGAGCTATTGCCGTTTGAAAACCTGCAGTGGATGAGCGTGCTGAAATCGTTAACGGCTTATCAGATGTATCGTCAGCAGGTGCGTTTACGAGTACGCGGGCCAGATGTGCTGCGCTTTTTACTGCAAGATCCGCACCTGCCACGCTCCATTGCCTGCAGTCTGGAAACCTTAGGCCAGGAGCTCCAGCTACTGCCGCGTCAGGACCGTGTAGCGGCCACGGTGTCGCTGGTGCGGGCAGATGTGGTAGATGCCGATATCCAAGCGCTGGCGCACTCCCCCAGCAAGCTGCACGCCTTTGTCGATGATCTACAGATTGGCATTGCCGCTATTCACGATACGCTCAGCGCCACCTACTTTGTAAGCGGCGACAGCGTTCCACGGGTGGCCCAACGGCAAAACCAAAACCACGCAGGAGACCACGATAACGACTAATTAAGCGGCTTGAGAGCTGGCGTTCGCGTTCTGAATGAGTTTATGCAGGTACGCCAGTTTCTCTCTGACGGTGGGGGCAATGACCCTCGGTGCTAAATCCAGCAGACCCATATCCCGGTTTAGCTCATTCACCGCCATACCCACCTGATGAAACGCCCGCAGCATGCTGTCCAGCGTGCCGTCATACTCGGCGCGAGAAAGCCCCATGTGTAGTGCAGTATCCAGCACGGCTACCATATCCAGGTAAAACGCGAATGTTTCAGCGAAGTCTTCCCAAGGGTGCATGGAGGCGTAGGCGGAAATAAAGCGTGTCGACCAGTCAGTGGGTGCTCCTTGCTGGTAGTACTGTTCCAGCGCATCACTATAAGTGGGGTTGTTGTGATCGCCAAAGACACGGCAACTGGTGCTCTCATCTTGGCCTTTTACGAGAAGATCCCAGTAGTAGTGGCCAATCTCATGGCGAAAGTGACCGATCAGCGTACGGTGAGATTCATTCATATCCACGCGTAGCCGCTCCCGCTCAACGTCATCGGCTTCTTTGACATTGATAGTGATATGCCCATTAGCATGGCCCGTATACACCTTTTCTTGGCTTGCTGTAGAGCGCCATAGCCCTTGGTCGGGTAGCGCATCGGCCATAAACGAGAAGCTCAGCGGCACACGGATATTTTCCCCTTCGGTACCGTGGGGCAGCTTAAGCAGATCCAAGGTATGGAAGAGCCGCCGTTTGGCCGCTTCCAGCGCCGCCCAGCGCTCGCGGTTACCGGGAGTACTCAGGTCAGGAATCACATCGTTGTAGCGGCAGCAGTCGCAGAGTGAGTCTGCATGGCCTTCAGCCATGACCACCATACGGTTACACACGTTTTCCGCCGAGTAGTTGTGACATTGCATGAGCGCTGTGCCGCAGCCTTCATGGGTACAACGGTAGCCGCCGTTGTCTAGCGGTTCCAGCGCGACAATATTGCTACAAGTAGGGCACCAGCCAACATCAGACTCGCAGGCCAGGCAGTGAGTGTTTTCAAAAAACAGTGGGTTGCCGCAGCGGCAGCTAAATGTCTGCATGGATGCCTCCTGGTGTTAAGCCGCGTAGTTGGATGAAACCGTCTTCTTGTCTGAAGCCCTTGGTGCATCTATAGGAAAGCTATGCTCTCTACTTTGCGGGTATGCCTTAGAAACAGCATAGCGAGGGCGCTGCCGAGAGGGAAAGGCGTATTGCATTTGGCTAAACGTTTTTGTCTTTATCGAGTGGCTAATTGACGTTTACGTTAACTTGCTGATATACCCTGCAGGCTCCCTATTAGAATCCATAACAAACACAACCACGAGGATCAGTGTTATGTCCGTTCGTGAAATACCCATGTATATCGATGGTCAGCCAGTGATGTCGCAAAGCCAGGAGTGGCGCGACGTTGTTAACCCTGCCACCCAAGAGGTAGTGGCTCGCGTTCCATTCTGCACCTCAGAAGAGGTCGAGCGGGCCGTTGCCAGTGCCAAAACGGCGTTTAAAGAGTGGCGCAAGGTGCCGCTGGGTAAACGCATGCGCATTATGCTCAAGCTTCAGGCCCTTATTCGCGAGAATACGGCAGAGCTTGCCGCGTTAATTACCGAAGAGCATGGCAAAACACTGCCCGATGCCGAAGGTGAAGTAGGCCGCGGTCTTGAGGTGGTGGAACATGCTTGCTCCATTACCTCGCTGCAGCTAGGCGAATTAGCCGAAAACGCAGCGAACGAGGTGGATGTTTACACCATGCACCAGCCGTTAGGCGTGGGCGCGGGTATTACGGCATTTAACTTCCCGATTATGCTGCCCTGCTTTATGTTCCCGCTGGCCATTGCCACGGGTAACACCTTTGTATTGAAACCCTCCGAGCAGGACCCGAGCTCTACCATGCGGCTAGTCGAGCTGGCCCATGAAGCGGGCATTCCCGCTGGCGTATTAAACGTGGTGCACGGTGGTCCGGATGTAGCGAATCAAATTGCTGACCACCAGGATATCAAGGCGCTGTCGTTTATCGGCTCGACTCATGTCGGCTCGCTGCTATACAACCGTGCCGCGGCGGCAGGCAAACGGATGCAGGCGATGATGGGGGCCAAAAACCACTGCGTCGTTATGCCTGACGCTAACCGCAGCCAAGCGATTGACAGCCTGTTAGGGTCTGCCTTTGGCGCGGCCGGGCAGCGCTGCATGGCGAACTCGGTAGTGGTGCTGGTGGGGGAAGCCCGGGAGTGGATAAAAGATATCGAAGCCGGTGCCCGTGGCATGAAAGTAGGGCCAGGCTCCCAGCGCGATGCAGACCTGGGGCCTTTGGTATCGCCCCAGGCGAAAGAGCGGGTTGAGCGCTTAATCAGCGCCGGTGAAAAGGAGGGCGCCACACTTCTGGTAGATGGCCGTGGCTATACGGTGGACGGCTACCCGGATGGCAACTTTGTAGGACCGACGCTATTTGCCGATGTAACGGCGGATATGACCATTTATCGGGAAGAGATTTTCGGCCCTGTGCTGTGTGTGGTTAGCGTAGAAACGCTGGATGACGCCATCAATTTTATTAATGCCAACCCCAATGGCAACGGCACGTCGATTTTTACCAACTCTGGCTGGGTGGCTCGCCGGTTTGAAACGGATATCGACGTTGGCCAAATTGGTATCAATGTGCCGATCCCTGTTCCCGTTGCTTACTTCAGCTTTACCGGATCTCGGGCATCCAAGCTGGGTGACTTAGGCCCCAACGGCAAACAGGCGATTGCTTTCTGGACGCAAACTAAGACCGTCACGGCCCGTTGGTTCGAGCCTGAAAACGTCTCTAGTGGGATTAACAGCACCATTTCGTTGTAAAAGATTCGTTGTTATACGTTGGGCGATGCGCCTCTTCCACGCTAGCGGAGGAGGCGCAAGCGCGTTAAAAACGATCAAATAGTGGCAGGCTGTCGTTGAGCAGTTGCTCAATGGGGGCAAGCTGGCTTTCATGGAGCACTAGCAGGTAAGGAGCGTCGTGCTGCTCGCTTATGGGGGCCAGCAGTGCAAACTCACCCTCTTCCATGTGGAATTCATGGATTTCACGGGGGCCATGTGGGGTATTGCACTGAGAGCAACGATAACTGTCATCTTCGCCGTAAACCAGGCGGTGATACATCTTAAATAGCGTATAGAGGGCTAACCCACCATTAAACGCAGGCCAACGTGCAGGCGTTTCGACAATATCGTCTGTCAGCGTTTGGCCTTCTGCCTCGGCATCTGTGATGGCATCGGCAAGAGGGGCAGCTAAAATGGACGTGTTATCGGCAGGCAGCGGCTCATTTTGCCGGGTGGCGGTGGTGAAGCGCTCCACGGCAGTGTGGTAGTCATCTAAGCTATGTAGCGCATAATCGGCGTGCTGCAGGTCAGATGGCTCAAAGCCTCCGTTCTCCCAGCCATGAATGACACGTAGAGTGACTTGCCCGCGCTGCATCGGGCGTGCTAGCAGCGTATGAAGCATAACGCGGATATGTAGCTGACGCTCATCCGTATCGTTTTCGAACGCACGGTAAGGGTCGGCAAAAAGCTCATGCAAACGCCCTGGCGTGTGCTCTTTAGCTTCAGAGTATGTCATGGTGGTTTCCCTGTTAGTACGCCGCTTTGCTGATAACGTACGGCTTTTATGACATGGACTTAATAAGAGTATGGTGAGCGCGAACGCGAAATGAAAGGTGCTTTAGTTAGCTATTTGTTACCAGTTAATTTAATCGCGCTATTTATATCATGAACATAACAAGAAGGTGTCAATATGTCTGCTGCTATTAGCCGTTTTAAACTTCCCGAAACGCTGGATGATGTGCCAAACGATATTCGTGATGCGATGTTAGCTGTGCAGGAAAAAGCGGGGTTCGTGCCTAATGTGTTTCTGATGCTGGCGCATCGCCCTGAGGAGTTTCGCGCTTTTTTTGGTATGTCGAATCGCCTGGTGACCCTAGCGGGCACGCCGCCTAATTCCGAGTTCTATCTCATGGGGCGCGTGCCGAAAAAGCCTGACGAATTGGTTCGCGAAACGCCTTAAGACTTTACTACGGCGCTGCTTTGATTGAGGATGACGCCTTCATTCACTGTCGCCAGGGGAGCCCAAAACGGGCTGAGAATGCGCGTAACGCAGACCCTGGAACCTGATCCGGTTCGTACCGGCGGAGGAAGCGCGACATGCCATACCTAACGTCTGCTGTGTTAGGCGCAGCCCTGTGCTGCTTTGCATTTCTGGGTCTTCGGGCACGCTTTGGCGGCGGCTCGCTGGATGATTATGTCACCGCCCGCAACTCGCAAACTGCGTCCACTCTGGGGCTGTCTTTTTTAGCCTCTGGAATGGGTGCCTGGATTCTGTTTGCTCCACCTGAAATTGGTGCCTTTGTTGGCCCCGTGGCGCTGCTGGGCTATGCCTTTGGCTCGGCGCTTCCGTTTATTGTATTGGGCCTTTATGGGCCAAAAATACGCCAAGCGCTGCCTGAAGGGCGCAGCATCGCGGAGTTTGCTGAGGCGTGCTATGGCAAAAACGTTCGTCGCTTTGTGGCGATGGTATCTGTTGCTTATATGGGCTGCTTTTTAGCCGCTGAGTTAACTGCCATTGGGGCTATTACCGCGCTGCTCTCTGATGTGCCGCCTGCCGTGGTGATCATTGGCGTTGCTCTAACGACGCTGGTGTACACCGTGATGGGCGGCCTTCGCGCCAGCCTTGCGACCGACCGTTGGCAGGCATGGCTGCTGTTGGCCCTACTACTGGCGGTGGCGAGCGTAACGCTTTGGCGGCTACCGAGCATGCCCAGCGACGCCGCTTTACCCTCATTGCCAATCGGTAGCTCGCTCAGCGTGGCATTGACGCTGGTGATTGCTGTGACGGCTGCCAATTTATTCCACCAGGGCTATTGGCAGCGAGTGTGGGCGGCACAAGATGACCAAAGCCTTGGGCGTGGCGCTTGGCTAGGCGGTGGTATGACGATTCTCGTGGTGATGGTAATTGGTGGCGTGGGCATGATGGCCGCCATGAGCGGTGTCAGCTTAGGTGAGCCTCCCATGCCGTTTTTTGCGCTGTTAAGCGATGCGCCGATATGGATCACGCTGCCGTCACTGGTACTTGCCGTTACCCTGGTCACGTCTAGCGTCGACACGTTACAAAACGGGATTGCCTCGCTATGGGCCAGCGGCGACCGCCCAGATGCTTTAACCAAGGCCCGCTGGCTTACTGTCGCGATCATGGTGCCGGTGATTGTGATTGCTCTGCAGGGGCTCTCGGTGCTTCGCCTGTTCCTGATTGCCGATCTGCTGTGTGCCGCCATCGTGGTACCGGTACTGCTTGGCTTATGGCAACGCATGACGCCTATGGCTGCGATAGGCGGCGGGCTTGCTGGGCTAGTGGGCGCTGTGCTGCCGGGTTGGTTGAGCCAAGGCAGTGTTAGTGCGGGAGTGATAGCAGCCACCTTCCCCGGCAGCGTACCAACCCTTGGCCCGTTTGTTGGGGCGCTGCTGCTCTCAACTGCGGTGAGTATGATCATTGCTGGAGCCAACAAGCGCCGCGTCCTTGCCCGTTAATCAAGGCGTTAAGCAGGAAATTTCGTTTCGCGTTATGCTGGCAGGGATCTGACTACTACTGTAGGTGCGATCGCCATGAGCCACCTGTTACCTCCTAACGAAAATGCCCGTTTGGCTGCGCTTAACGAGCTAGCACTGTTGGATACGCCGAACGAGCCTGTTTTTGATCGCATTACGCGCTTGGTAACGGTGCTACTCGGTGTGCCACAGTCAACTATCACTCTGATTGATTCCGATCGGCAGTGGTTTAAGTCGCAAGTTGGTATCAATATCTCCGAAACGCCGCGGGATGTGGCGTTTTGTGCCTACACCGTGCTGGAAGCTTCTCCGTTGGTGGTGAAAGATGCGCTGCAAGATGAGCGTTTTGCCACCAACCCTTTCGTGACTCGACCTGATGGAATACGTTTTTACGCAGGCATTCCGCTTAAAAACTCACAGGGATTGGTGCTGGGTTCGCTGTGTGCGATGGATAGCAAACCGCGGCAGTTGAGCGCTCAGGAGCAGGCCGCGTTGCAAGATTTAGCCGACATTGTGACCGGTGAGATTCACCTGCGCGAACGGCTCATTAAAGAGCAAAAAAATAGTATTGCCACCCAAAAAGCGCTCACTGAGCTTCATCAAAGCCTTGAACAGCAAATCGAGCGGCGTACTCGCGAGCTCAATTTGGTGATTGAGTCTGCCTACGATGCCTATCTGAGCATTGACGCCCAAGAGCGGGTGCTGGACTGGAACCGTGCTGCAGAGAGTATATTTGGCTGGAGTCGCAAAGAAGCTTTAATGCGCCCACTAACGGCGCTTATGTTTCCCCAAGGGCTACCCAATCAAGATGAATCTGCGCCTATTTCTTGTGAGGCGACGCGCCGTGATGGCGTCCGCTTGCCGGTCGAAGTACGCTTGAAAAGCTATGAGATTAATGGTCGGATGCGCCGTAGCCTGTTTATTCACGATATCACTGAGCGCCAGCAGCTAGAGCGGCTTCGGGATCAACAGGCCCGTGAAGATGTACTGACTCGGTTGCCTAATCGCCGTGCGCTTGACGAGCGCTTATCCGAAGCGATGGCGCGGGTGCGCCGTACCCTAAACCCGCTGGCGGTGCTGTTTCTTGATTTAGACGGGTTCAAGCGTGTTAACGACCAGCATGGCCACGCCATGGGTGATGAACTGCTGCGCGACGTTGCCAAGCGCTTGCAGTATGCCGTTCGCGAGACGGACTTTGTTGCCCGTTGGGCAGGAGACGAGTTTGTCGTGCTGCTAGAAGGAGTCACCGCCGAGGCGCTAGAGCCATTGGCCCAGAAACTGATTCGCCTCATTGAAGAGCCGCTTCATGTTGGTAGCTCTACCTTACGGGTTAGTACCAGCATCGGTGTAGCGCTATTTTTGCCAGGGGCGTCTGAAACGGCTCAGGAGTTGTTAAAGCGAGCTGACGTGGCAATGTATATGGCTAAGCGGGCGGGTAAAGCGCGTATAGAGCTAGCGCGCCCGGCAGATATAACGCCCAAGACTTAACGAACCCAGGGAAGAAAATGATTCGTTGCATATTAACCACCCCAGAAGGCGATGTGCGTGAGGGGGATGTACGCCTAATCGACGACTGGAAAACAATGCCCACTGCCCATTTGTGGGTTGATATGAAAGGCGAAAGCGAAGCGCAGGAGCGTGATGTGCTAGAGCGTTTTGACTGCCATCCCTTGGCCATTCAAGATGCCCATAAAGAGCGACACCCGCCGAAAATTGAAGAGTTTGAGAACCATACGCTGATTATTTATCGCGGCATTTCATCATTCGATGCCCAGCTTAATTTTGTGCCCCAGCAGGTCTGTTTCTTTATCGGCGAACGTTTTTTGATAACGCTTCACCCCGGAGAAGCCTTGAGTATTGAGCGGCTGTTAAATGAGCAGGGTAAGGCGTTGCTGGCGCTTTCCCCAGAGCATGTGGCATTAAAAGTGATGTATACCTCAGCAGGATTTTATATTGATAGCCTGCTGGAGTTTGAGATGGAACTTAGTGATCTTGAGGATGAGCTGCTCGAAAACGGCAACGATGTTCTGATGCGTAAAATTACGACTTACCGCTCGCGGCTGGTGAAAATGCGGCGCATCTTTAGCTATCACAAAGGTATTACTCAAGAGCTAACGGCGTATGACTACGCCCACTTACCTAGAGGTGAGAGTGAAACCCTGCACGCGATTACCGATGTAGAGGAGCGCTTTGAGCGCCTCTATACGCTGACACAAATGTACTACGATATTTGCGGTGACTTGGTGGATGGCTATATCTCTATTTCTTCTCACCAGCTAAATATCACGATGCGTGTCTTGACGGTGATTACCGCTATTTTTGTTCCGCTGACGTTCATTGCCGGTATTTACGGAATGAACTTCGAATATATGCCTGAGCTTAGCTATCAATACGGCTACTTCTTTGTATGGGGGGCCATGTTGGGTATTGGCGGTATTTTAATCTGGCTGTTTAAACGCAAAGACTGGTTCTAAAGCCCTTGCCGGGTGGTGAGTTGGTGTAAACGAAATGCCAGCATGCAAAGCCCCAGCGCAATCAAGAGCCACAGAGCGGCCAGTAACATAGGAAAAGCCCGGGCCCCAGCGATATCCAGCAGCGGGCCTGTTAAAGACGGAATAATCAACGCACCGCTACCCGCTGCGGTAAAAATAGCGCCGGTGGTGCGGCCCCGCATCACAATGGCCTGATTGCATAGCGCAAAGAGTGTCGGGAAAAAAGCAGAGGCCGAAAGCCCAAACAGCAGTGCTCCGAGGCTTAGAGGCAGCCAGTTAAAATGCAGGCCGGCCGAGGCACCCAAGCCCAGCGCCAAACAACTGGCTAACACCTGCCAGGGTGAACAAACACGCAGCAGAGGAATGGCCAGCAAACGGCCAGCAGATAGCGCTAGCCAGAATAGAGTGGCCAGCAGTGCCGCCTGCTCGGTAGTCAGCCCTGACAGCGCGCCATACGCCGTCACCCAGCCAGCAAACGTAATTTCAATGCCCACATAAATGGAAAACAGCAGCATAAATAGCCCCAGCAGCAGTGGGTCACGATGTTTGAGCGCTGCCAAAGTGGCTGGGTCAGGGTCTACCGTTGGCATAGTCGGGCTGGCAAAGCGCGAAAGTGGCCACAGCATGGCAGCCACGCTTAATGCAACAATCCAAAACGTGAGATGAAATTGCCCGGTAAGTGAGAGTGCGGCAATCATAATCAGCGGCGTAAGCATGTTGCCGAAGCTAAAGCAGAAGTGTAGCGCGCTCACGTTTGGGCCTGCCGCATCGCGGTGTAGCCATAGCAGTAGCGTATTTCCCCCCGCGTTTAGCGATACTTCCGCAAAGCCCAACAGCATAAACAGCAGCGTTAACAGCACCAGGAGCGGGCTAAGCGGCGCCAAGGCGAGTCCTGCCACCGCCAGTCCCCCCATCATTAACAACACGCGATGGCCGTTAAAGCGGTCCATCAGCAGCCCCGTTACAATAGCGCCGCTCATATTGCCCACCGCTCGGGCGGTGAACAGTACTGCAATCTGGCTCATGGAAGAGCCGCTCGCTGCGGCTAAATGGGGCAGGGCAGGGCCTAGCAGCCCGCCGGTCATGCCAATGGCAATGAACAGCCCAAAATAGGTCCAGGTGAGACGGCGATGGTACGTCGAGGGGAAGTGAAGCATACCGATCCTTGGCGAGGGCAGAGGTACAGTCAGTCGTCTAGCTTGACGGGTTTTGCTCTCCATCACTATTGGCGAAAAGTTGACGCCGCGCCATGTGGTTTGCCAAGGAGTGTGGCATGCTCCCACTCGACCAACGACTTGCAACTCACCGGAGAGTGACCACCATGACCCTCATGATCTTAGGCCTGCTGATCTTTTTAGGCGGGCACTCGGTACGTATTTTTGCGGAATCCTGGCGGCAGCAACAGATTGCCGCGCGGGGCGAGGGCACCTGGAAAATCGCTTACTCCGTGGTGGCCGTCATTGGGCTTGCCATCGCGATTTATGGCTATGGCCAAACGCGCCTCGACCCTATCAATCTATGGTTTCCGCCGATGGGCTTACGCCATGCAGTGGCGCTGCTGATGCTGCCCGCGTTTATTATGTTGGTGGCAGCGTATGTGCCGGGTAACGCGATCAAAGCCAAGCTAGGCCACCCGATGATGCTGGCCGTCAAAATCTGGGCGTTTGCCCACCTGCTAGTGAATGGCCGACTGAGCGATATCCTCTTTTTTGCAGCGTTTCTTGTCTGGGCTATTTTGGCGTTTAAAGCCGCTAAACAGCGTAGCCGTCAGCAGCCCGCTGCACCGCAATCAACTTCGCTGGCGGCTACGCTGGCCACGGTGGCGATTGGCGTAGTGGCGTATGCCCTGTTTGCCTTCTATCTACACCCGGTGATCATCGGTGTGCCGGTCTTCGGCTAGTCCCTTGAACCTCGCCCGGCGTTTGTTATTGTCGCGGCATATGCACTGAATAAGGAGCCCCCCATGGCCCATACGGATAACAACGCGGCGATACCTGCCACGATGTCAGCGATGCTCTTAACCGGCCACGGTGATGTGGACGTGCTGCAGTACCGCCAAGATGTACCTACGCCACAGCCAGGCCCGGGGCAGGTGCTGGTGCAGGTCACGGCCACAGCGAAAAACAACACCGACCGCAAAGCACGCGAAGGGCTATACCCCACCAAAGGGAAAGAGGACGTCACCTCGTTTGCCATGGGCGGCTCCCCGACGCTGACGTTCCCCCGCATACAGGGGGCCGACGTGGCTGGGCGGATCGTCGCCGTGGGGGAGGGCGTCGACGCCCAGCGCATTGGCGAGCGCGGCCTGCTGGATTTCAATCTTTACGCCGATGAGCGTCGCGACATCAACCTGACGCCGGACTACTACGGCCACGGTGCCGATGGCGGCTACGCCGAGTACGTGGCGGTGCCTGCCGACCAGTTCCACCATGTGGCTAACCCTGAGCTGCACGATGCGGAGCTGGCCGCCATGGGCATGTGCTCTTATCAAACGGCCTACCACATGATGACTGCCGCCAACGTTCAGGCGGGAGAGCGCGTTCTCGTCAGTGGTGCCAGCGGAGGGGTCGGCACGGCATTGATTCAGCTCTGTCGTATCGTCGGCGCGATTCCCTACGCCGTCAGTCAGCTTGATAAAGCCGATGCGCTTATTTCGCTCGGCGCAGAAGCGGTGATTGATCGTGGTGACTTACCGACGTTTGTCGAGCGTGTGTTGGCAGAAACCAAGGGGCAAGCCATAGATGCCGTGATGGATCTCGTTGGCGGCGAGATGACCGACCTGTTTATCGACACCATGATTGGCGATATGCATAGCCGCGCTACGTATCCTCGGCTTTCCATTGCCGGTGCTAGCGGCGGCAACCTTAGCGAGATTATGTGGACCCGAGTCTACCTGTATCAGGTGCAGATTTTCGGTGTTTCCCACGGCACTCGCGAGGAGGCAGAGCAACTAGTCGCCTGGATTCGTAGCGGTGAGTTGAAGCCGGTGCTGCACGGCGCGTTCAAACTCTCGGAATTACATCAGGCCGAGCGCTACTTTGTGAACCGGGGCAGCAACTACCTGGGGAAAATCGTTATTGTCCCCGATGCTCAGTGGGACACCCACGGTGCACCGTTTGCCATTACCACTGCCTAGGAGCCGGGTGAGTGAAAAACCTTCATACGATTCAATTGTTGGACACACATGCCGGGGGCGATGTGAGCCGCATCGTCACTGGCGGTATTGATACGTTGCCCGGTGCCACGGTTCGCCAGCAGATGGAGTATCTGCGTGACGACGCTGATGGGTTGCGCCGTTTGCTACTAGAAGAACCCTACGGCATTCCCGAAATGTCGGTGGATCTATTGGTGCCCGCCACCGACCCAGAAGCCGTTGCCGGGTACATCATCATGGAAGTGATGGGTTACCCAATTTACTCGGGCTCGAACACGCTGTGTACGGCGACGGCCGTGCTCGAGACCGGTATCGTGCCCAAGCAGGAGGGGATTCAGCGCTTCAAGCTGGAAGCCCCGGCGGGTTTGGTGCAAATCGAAGCGCGGGTGCATAACGGCGTGGTGGAATCCGTTACCTGTGAAGGCTTGCCCAGCTATATCGACACCTACCGCGACACCATCCAAGTCCCGGGGATCGGTGAAGTCACTTACTCGGTCGCTTACAGCGGCGGCTTTTACGCCCTGGTCGATGCTGAGTCGCTGGGCTTCAAACTGGTACGTGATGAAGAGCAGGCGCTGGCGGCTTGCGCTCACAAAATCGTCGAGGCGATTCAGGCGCAGCGCGGCTTCTCTCACTATACCTTGGGGGATGTGGGGCCGCTGCCGTTTTTGCACTTCATGGGGCCAGAAGAGTCGGTGGCGGAAGGCTATATCCGCTCTCGCTCCACGACGTATGTTCACCCTGGCGTGATTTGTCGCAGCACGACGGGCACCGGTACGTCGGCACGGCTGGCATTGATGAATTACGAAGGGCGGTTAAAGCTGGGCGACAAGTTAGAAACGATATCGCTGCGGGAGACAGGCTTCATCGGTACCTTTACCGGTACGCATCAAGAAGGCGCTTACCAAGTAGTAGAAAACACCATTACCGGACGCAGCTACGTGCTGGCGGAGTCTAATATTGTCATCAACTGCGATGACCCGATGGTGGCCTGTGGTGAGCTTCACCATATCTTGAGCGATCGCCACGACGAAGAGCGTTAAGCGAAACAGCCGTTCAGCCTGTGGTGGCATCTCTTGCCGCGTTTTGCTGCTCAACATAGCCTGCTTGTTCAATGCGTTCCCACACCGGGGCCTTCTCGGCCTCGGTCATACTTCCCCAGCAGGCGATTTCATCCAACGTGCGCCCGCAGCCCTGGCACATCTGAGTGCTAGGCTCTATTTGGCAGACATGAATGCAGGGCGATAGCGGACGAGGAGACGTGGGCATTTGGGTCACTGTGTTAGGCATGGAAGAAGATTTTGGGCGGGATAACCCCTAGCCCACCGGCACTTTACCACGCAGTGACTTAATTTTTCCTTTGCGGGTTTTATGGTCTACCCGGCGACGCTGTGAGCCCTTCGTGGGTTTTGTAGGGCGGCGCGTTTTAGGCTGTTTGGCTACGCTCTTGATCAGCGCCTGCAGGCGGTTCAAGGCATCCTCTTTATTCAACTCCAAGGTGCGGTAGCTCTGGGCTTTAATAATCACCACGCCCTCTTTGCTGATGCGCTGGTCGGAGAGTGCCATCAGGCGCTCTTTATAAACCGGCGGCAGCGTTGAACGCTGAATATCGAAACGCAAATGCACCGCTGAGGCAACTTTATTGACATTTTGGCCGCCAGCGCCCTGGGCGCGAATTTGGCTAATATCAATTTCCCAGTCCGCCACGCTGACGCTATTGGAAATAGTGAGCATTCAGTTCCTTGGTATCCCAGTGAGTCTATAAAGGCTAACATACTTGACAGTGGTTAGGCTGCGGCTGCCTATTAAGGAGAACTCTCTCGTTATGTGATAAGGAGCGCCCATGGAAGCCCTGCTAGAACAATCTCCGCTGAGTGCTGGAACCCTCTACCGGCTGCTGTCAGGTAGCGTCTGTCCCCGGCCTATTGCCTGGGTGGCAACACAAGACAAGCGTGGCAACGCCAATTTAGCGCCGTTCTCGTTTTTTAACGTAGCCAGCATCGACCCGCCCATCCTGGCTTTTTCACCCCTGCTGGATGGTAGCGCGCAGCCCAAGGACACGCTTCGCAACTTAGACGACCTCGAAGAGTGTGTTGTGCACGTGGGTACCGAAGGATTGATTGAAGCGCTCAATACCACCAGCGCCAGCCTGCCCAGAGAGGAAGACGAGTTCACCCTGGCAGGGCTTGAAAAGGCCACCATGCAAGGCATCCGGGTGCCCCGTATTGCCGCAGCCCCCGTCGCGTTTGGTTGCAAACTGGTGGATGTGATTCGCTTTGGTGATCGACCGTTGGCCGGTAGCCTTGTGTTGGTACAAATCGTGGCGATATACATCGACGATGAATTATGGGATGGCCGCCACGTTAATATGGAGGCACTCCAACCGATTGGCCGCTTGGCGGGCAGCGACTATGTGCGCATTACCGACCGCTTTGCTATTGAGCGGCCTGCGTAACCGACGACACGTTTTATTACATTCTGTTTAAGGCTAGTTAAGCTTAAGTCGTATATTCTTCCGCCGATAATAGGAAAAAGTAACACGTGTGGGAGAAATCAATGCGGCGAATCAAAACATGGCTATTGGCTGCTGGATTATTGGCCGCGCCATTGGCCCAAGCAGAGCTTGAAGTAGGCATGGTAGCTCCTGCCAGTGGCGGTGCAGCACCCTTAGGTATGGGTATGCAGCAAGGAGTGGAAGCCTACTTTGCAAAGCTGAATGCTGAAGGTGGCATCAATGGCCAAACCCTTAGCCTAACAACCTTTGATGACCAATATTCGCCGCTGCAGGCTGCCAAATACACCCGTGAACTCGTGGGTAATGACAGCCTGCTTGCCGCGATTGGAAATGTCGGGACGCCCACTGCTGCGGTCACGATCCCTATTTATAATCAGGAAAAGACGCTGTTGTTTGGTGCGTTTACCGGGGCTGGTATTCTGCGCCGCTCCCCGCCTGACCGCTATGTGATCAATTACCGGGCAAGCTACGTTCAAGAAACGGCCGCGATGATTGATGGCTTACTGGAAGCAGGTATTGAACCTGACGAGATCGCTTTTTTTACCCAGAACGATAGCTTCGGTGATGCGGGCTATAACGGCGCCATTCGTGCGTTGAATGCTCAAGGCATTTCGAATACTGAGCAATTGGTGCATGGCCGTTTCTCACGCGGTACTCGTAATGTTCACCAGGGCTTAGCCAGTATTTTACAAGCGCCGGTAACGCCACGGGCCGTGATTATTGTCGGTACATTTGGCCCAGCCGCCGACTTTATTCGTGAAGCGCGGCAAGACTTGCCGGATGCACTTTTTCTGAATGTTTCGTTTGTGGGTAGCCAAGCACTGTTAGATACGCTTGGCCCACAGGCGGAAGGCGTTATTGTGACGCAAGTGGTCCCCCCTCTAGATGCGGACCTACCTGCGGTAGAAGAGTATCGCCAAGCGATGGCAGAATACGCGCCGAACGCCACGCTCGACTTTATCTCTCTGGAAGGGTATCTGGCCGCGAAGCTTTTTGCCGAGGGCGTTGAAGCCGCGGGCAGCGATCCTGATCGAGAAGCTGTCGTGGATGGCCTGCTAAGCCTTGGCAGTCTTGATATTGGCGTCGGTGAGCCACTCACTTTAGGGCCGAACGACCATCAGGCAAGTGATGCCGTATGGCCAACGATTATCCGAAACGGCCGATTCGAGCCGGTGGATTGGTCCCGTATAGCGCAGTAACTGCTTGTTTATTTTTAGTTAGCTTTACCTCTGACACAGCGAATACCCCTGATGAAAAAAACCATAAGTATCCGCGCTATGCTCATTAGCCTCTTTGCTGCCGCCGTACTGGGCAGCATTGTGCTCGCGGGCACCGGTTGGATGACCAACCAGCGGCTGATCAACGTTCAGCATTTTCTGACCGATGACGTACTGCCGCTTCAAGATGCGAGCCGCAGCATGGTGCTCACCATGGGCGCATTCGGCCAACGTCATGCCGACCTGCTGGCCGCCGAAAATAGCCAGGCGCTGGAAGAGGTGACTCCGCGCAGCGAGCTGGACACGCGCTACGACCAGGCACGCACTGGGCTTGCACGTATCGAGCAAACCGATGCCGCCGAACAGCTCGCCGCGCTGGATAGTGAGTATGAGTTGCTGCTGGAAGGCGACGAAGCCCTTGAAAACGTGCGCCGCGACGCGTTGAGCTTACAGGCACAAATGGCCGAGCAAATCGCTCAGATGCAAGCGGGCATTACGAACGTGATGCGCAGTGCAGAGGATATTGCTGGCCGTACAGCACTGGCCCAAGTGCGAGAGGAGCGTCGCCAGCGAGAGCTAATGGAGGCTTGGCGTGAAGAGGGGACCACCACGTTACCCACTCAAATTTTAGATAACATGTTCACCGCTCGGGTGGATATTGGCCGCCTGAGTGGCAATGCCCGCATGGCGGTTGCCACGCTGTCTGATTTAGGGCGGCAAATGATGCAAGTGGATAGCATTGATGCGTTGGTGAATCTGCGCAGCAATGAGATTTCTCAGCAAGTGTCGCTGGCCCGCCAGTCCCTGGCAGCGATTGCTGATGCCTCCAGCACCACAGTCGAGCAGCGTGCACTGATTAGCGAACTCGATGCGGTGATTGTCGAACTCAACGGCATCATGGTGGAAGACGCCGACTCGGTTTATGCGCTGCGCCAGCAGCAGTTGGACCTCGGTGCCCAAGTGCAGGCCGCACTGGCCAACGTAGCCACTGCGATGAGCCAGATGCGTGCTGCGCTAGGTGATATTGAAGCTTATACCGTTGCCCAGGCAAGCAGCGCCAGTGAGGAAGCCCAAACCTTGGCTAATGCTGGCCGAACGCTGCTGTTGTTGGTCACGGCGGGCGTCATCGGGGTGCTGGCGATCTTTGGCTGGCGGACATTGGTGCGCGTACTCGGCCCGCTGGTGGCAATGCGCCGTCAGATGGAGAACATCAGCGGCGCTGCTGGTGAGAATGCTGACTTATCCATGCGCTTAGCCCTGCAGCGTAACGATGAGGTAGGTCAAGCGGCTCAGGCGTTTAACCGCATGATGGATACATTTGAAGGCATGGTGTCGCAAATTCGTGAAAGCGCTGAAGCCATTGCCGCCAGCAGCCGTGAAATTGCCGCAGGTAATGAAAACCTCTCTCAGCGTACCGATCAGCAAGCCGCCTCGCTAGCAGAGACGGCCTCCAGCCTGGAGCAGATTACCTCTACGGTAAAACAGACCGCTGACTACGCCGACCAAGCTAAAGGTGCCAGCGGTAGTGTGGATGAGCGAGCGCGTTCAGCGGGCGATGTTGCCAAGCGCACCACTGCTGCCATGAGCGATATTCGACAGGCGAGCGAAAAGATTACCTCTATTATCAAAGCCATTGACGATATCGCCTTCCAAACCAACCTATTGGCATTGAATGCCTCAGTAGAAGCGGCGCGAGCGGGCGAGCAGGGCCGTGGTTTTGCCGTGGTTGCTCAGGAAGTGCGCAAACTAGCGGGTCGCAGTGCGGAGGAGGCAGCGCAAATTCGTCATTTAGTAGACGACAGCGTTAAAAAAGTGAGCGAAGGTGAGCAGTTGGTGAACGCCTCCAGCCATCACTTGCAGGATATTATCGATAGCCTTTCCGAAGTGACTCGTTACGTGACGGAAATTGCCGGAGCGACCAAAGAGCAGTCGGCGGGTATCGAGCAGATTAACCAAGCGATCTCACAGTTGGATCAGGTCACGCATCAGAATGCGCGCTTGGTACAAGAAGCCTCTACCGCTAGCCAGACCTTGGACGATCGCGCAGGTGATATGCACACGCTGGTTAGCCGCTTCCACGTGAGTGATGGTCCTCAGCATCAAGCAGCGCTGCCTGCGAAGCAGGATACCGCTCGTTTGACCTGATCAACAGCATTGCCCTTGACTGATAGTTAGCAGCGAACACCGTAAGGTGCTCGCTGTTTTGTATTCAGCAGTTGAACTTTAGGCGCACAGCATGCACTGATAAAGGAGTATTAAGAGACAAGGAGGCAATATGACGACGCTAGTGATTGGTGCCAATGGTCAAATTGGCAAGCAGTTTTGCGAATTAGCCAAGCAGTCTGGCACGCCTATTAGAGCCATGATTCGCAGTGAAGAGCAGGCCGCTTGGTTCCAGGAGCGTGATATTCAAACCGTGCTGGGCGATTTAGAGGGGGAGTTTGAACACGCCTTCGAGGGCTGTGATCAGGTCGTCTTTACGGCTGGTTCTGGCCCCCATACCGGTCCTGACAAAACGCTAATGATTGACCTATTTGGGGCCATTCGTACGGCGGACATTGCCAGCCAGCGTGGGCTATCTCGCTACATTATGGTCAGTGCGATGCGCGCTGAGCAGCCTTTAGAAGCGCCAGAGAAAATGCGCCCCTATATGGCGGCCAAATTTGCGGCGGATGCTCATCTTCGTCATAGCGATGTCTCCTATGTGATTCTAAAACCAGGCCGCCTCACCGATGATGCGCCGACCCATAAGTTTGCCAGTACCGTCGAAGAAGCGGGGGATAACCAAATCTCTCGGGCCAACGTGGCCTATGCATTGCTACGTGTGGTGCAAACCCCTGGCCTCATCAATCAAGAAGTCACGCTGCTTGATGGCCAGCGGCCTATCGACGCGTTGCTCTAGTGCTCGTTATTTAAGTACTAAGTAGCCAAAAGCCCGCTGGTTCTCAGCGGGCTTTTTTGTACTGAGTGAAATGACCTCGCGGTGTAGTAAGGGCGTACTACCCGCCTAAGTGCGGCGCTTGCTAGTCTCAATAAACACGTCTATTGCGTGTACTCCACCTCGACACAATCACAAGGAGAACGGAGATGAGCAGCAAACGTATTTTAATGATCACCGGTGATTTCACCGAAGATTACGAAACCATGGTGCCCTTTCAGGCGCTGATGGCGGTGGGGCACCACGTTGATGCGGTATGCCCCGGTAAAGCCTCAGGCGATACAGTTGCCACCGCGATCCACGATTTCGAAGGCGACCAGACCTATAGCGAGAAACCCGGGCACCGTTTTGCGCTAAATGCAGATTTCGCCAGCATCAACCCGGCCGATTACGATGCCCTGGTCGTGCCTGGTGGCCGTGCGCCTGAGTACCTGCGCCTCAATCAAGAAGTGCTCGCCATGGTGAAGCACTTTTTTGATACCCAAAAACCGGTGGCGGCGATTTGCCATGGCGCCCAGCTACTGGCCGCGGCCAAGGTGCTAGAGGGCAAACAGTGCTCGGCTTATCCCGCATGCCAGCCGGAAGTCGAGCTCGCTGGCGGGCAGTTCGCCAACTTGGAAGTCACCGATGCTGTCACGGATGGCAATCTTGTGACTGCACCCGCATGGCCCGCCCATCCAGCTTGGCTGGCGCAGTTTATGGCGCTATTGAACAAGTAAAGCGAAAGAGCGCGCCCACAGGTTGGGCGCGCATGACACCAACCGCTATGCTGAACGCATGCAATGGTGGCGAGTAAGCGCAAGGGGGCGTTGTGTGCAAACTGTTTATTGATGCTGACCCAGAGCTGTGGCGAAGCGCTACACATTCGCTGCGCATCGACGGGATGGTAACCAGCGTACGGATGGAGAACTACTTCTGGCAACTGCTAGAAGAAATCGCCCAGCGCGATGGTATGAATACCGCCCAAATGATCACCCGGCTTTACCATGAGTCGATTGATGCCGGGCACGACTTGGGAAATTTCACGTCGTTTTTGCGCGTATGCGCATTGCGCTACCAAGCCCTACAGCTCAGCGGCGATATACCGCCAAGCGTGACAGTGCCCATCGGCGAGCTGGATGCGCAGAAAATTCTTTCCCGTGAAAACACGCTGCGTGATATCACTTTGAGTGAGCGCGCCCTGCATAAAAAACATGTCCACTAGTCTCGGTATGTGGCGGTTACTCCAGCCGCTTGCGCAGCGCGTTTAAAAAGGACTCGATACGCAGCGCGTTGGTGCCCACATCGCTGGCACCGAGCCGTGATGCGGAACGCATATCTACCTGGGTGCTTTCGCCCTGTTCGGTTAGGCGGATCACCACGTCATCCTCAAAGCCAAACCAGCGGGTCACGGCGGTGGCTTCCAAACGGTTTTGGGTAATCTCAGCAATCTCCCAGCCCGCCGCTTCGACTTCTGCTTGAGCGGCGGCGAGTACGGTGGTGGCAGGAGCCTCTACGACCAGCGGTTGAACGTTCGGGTAGGCTGCCCGTTGCTGTTCGGCGGTGTCATCGCCTGGATAATCTAACCCGTTGGGTGCCGCTTCGCGCTCCTCGCGTAGCGCAACAAACGCTGGTGGGTTTTGGGTATCGGTGGTGATGTCATGAATCACCGGGGCCTGCTGGGCGCGCTGCCACTGTTGCCAAGGCATATAGAGCAGGGCGGCAGTGGCGATCAATACCGTTATGGCGACAAAGGCGATCCCACCGCGTTTAGTGATTGCGCTGATGAGTAGCACTAATACGCTAAGCGCCACCGCTGCCGTGGCGGCATAAACGCCGTTACGCAGAAGGTTGAAAGCTTCGCCTAACCCTATCCATTCCCAACGATAGGCCGGGCCAGCCGCCGCCATTAATAGTGCCGCTGCCACTAACGCCAGCACACTGAACCACGCCAGCACCTTAGGCCAGCGGCTTTTAGGGCGTTGCTGGTTGAGTCTATCGGCCATATTTCCCCCTTGCGTTTTTATGACTACCGTTTGAAATAACATGTACAGGCCACAGCATAGCCAGCGATATGGTAGCGTGGCTATCTTTCCGGCCCGATACCCGAACGCAAGAGTCACTCCAATGAGCCATCCCCATGCCACTTCGCCCTTAGCGGCTCCCATACGCGCACTGTTAACGCAGGCCCCGGCCAGCGCGCTGCCCATGACTTATCAGCAGGTTGCTAACACATTAGGGCTGACGCCACCGCGCACTATTGCACGTGTGGCCCAAGCGCTTGAACAGTTAATGGAAGAGGATGTAGCCGCCGGGCGGCCAATGATCGCCGCGCTGGTTATCAGCCGTCGAGGAGAGGATTTACCGGCCAACGGCTTTTTTGAAAAAGCCGTTGCACTAGGCCGGTTTCCAAGTGCCCCAGCGCAGCATAGCGCCCGCTACGCTGAAGAGCGCGAGCAGGCGCTGCGTGCCCGCTAGTAGGCGCGTGACTCACTTTTGCTAGCGCTGGCGCAGTGGTGTTAACAGGTCGCTTAAACCGTTATGGTCAATTTCGTGCATCAGTTGCAGCAGTTGACCAATCTCCCCGTTGGGAAAGCCTTCCCGGGCAAACCAGTTCAGGTAGGGGCCCGGCAAATCAGCAATAATCCAGCCTTCATATTTGCCAAAGGGCATCTTTCGCGTCACCAAGGTCTCCAAATCTTCTGGTTTCATGCGTTAATTCCTTTCATTCTCATTTAAGATTTCTTTTATGTTCCCGTCATCGTGGTCTTTGTTAGACTTTCGTCGAATTTTTTTACCAAGCAGCGCGTAAAGCATCGCCCAGTTGGGCGGGGATACAAGCGCGCACCGCGTAGCGGTGCCGGATTGATTTCGCCTCACTACCCTGATGTTTATACAGCATGACAAAGCGTGCCTACAAAGAACGGTTCTACCCCACCTCCGAACAGGCTGAGCTGCTGAACGACGTGCGTGCCTACACGGCAGAAACGCTACAGTTGGATGAGCCTATGAATCTGCCTGCCGATAGCGTTGAGCAGAGCGATGTTCAAGACGAAGCAGAGGCCAATGAACAGCCTAAAGAAGCGTCCAGCACCACGGAAGAAGAGAGCACCACCGAGGCGTAAGCCATGCGTGTGATGTGCTTTCCAACGCCAGCCACCGGGCTGGCGTTTTAGTGTGTAGCGGTAGCTACTTGCGTCAGCAGGGCGGCCAGTGCCAGAGCCGGTTCACTTAGCTGGCCGCTGGCGCGGTGAACGATGCCGATATCGCGATGGAAGGTGTGCTCTTTCAAATCGATGGCGCGCACTCCGGCAGGCCAGCGCCGGATGGCGCTTGGCTGCGGCACCAGCGCCACCCCCACGCCGTTGGTCACCAGCTGCACGATCGCTTCTAGTTCGTCTACCTCACACACGTCCCGCACTTGGCAGTGGTTATCTCTTAAAAATCGATCAACCTGACGGCCGCCAAACGATGCGCGGTCATAGCGCACAAACGGCTGGCTGGAGAGTAGCTCTCGCCAATCATCACTGGCCATTTGCCGGGGCACCAGTAACCGAAACGGCTCATGGGCAAGGGGCTGCCAGCGTAGGTCGCTGTGCAGCGAAAAAGGCGGCCGAATGATCACCGCCATATCCAGCTCCCCCGCATCTACCTGATTCATTAGCGCAAGCGAAAGCCCCGGCACTACCCGGGTGCGGCACTCGGAAAACTGGCGGTGAAAGCGCGCCAATACGTTTGGCAAAAGCGAGCGCTGAATGGAAGCAATCGCCCCTAAGGTGACGCGAGTAGCGACCTCCTGCCCGGCGGATGACGCCCCCAAGGTGCCGTACAACGCTAGCAGTGCCTGCGCCTGCTGCAGCGTCTCTTGCCCGCGCTGGGTAAGTACTGCCGCACGGCCGCTGCGTTCAAACAGGGCCACACCCAGTTCCGCTTCCAAACGCTTCATCTGTGCGCTGACGGCGGCTTGCGTTAGGCCAATGCGCTGGCCTGCGGCGGCAAAGGTGCCGTGCTGAGCCACGGCGATGAGCGTTTTAAGTTCGCGAATCATGGTCGATGGGTCTTTCAATTCATCAATAAAAATTGTCAATGCATAAAAAAACAATTGATTTTATTTTTGCATAACGCCTTTTAGGATAGTGACACGGTGGTAGCGCAACGCGCTAGCCATTCACAAATACATTTCCAACGACATTCCTCAACAACAGCAACACACCAGGAGATTTCCATGAGCCTTTCCCCTTTCCACTTAGCGATTCCGGTGTACGACGTTGCCTTGGCGCGTACTTTCTACAATGACGTGTTTGGTCTGGAAGAGGGCCGCTCCAGCGACCATTGGGTAGACTTCAACTTCTTCGGCCATCAGTTGGTGATTCATGAGCACCCCAAAACGCCCGGCCAGGAGAGCGCCCACACCAACCCAGTGGATGGTCACAACGTGCCGGTACCGCACTTCGGGGTAATTCTTGAGTGGGATGAGTGGGAAGCCCTGGCCGCGCGTCTAAAAGAGCGCGATACCGATTTTATCATTGAGCCTTACATCCGCTTTAAAGGCGAAGTGGGCGAGCAAGCGACTATGTTCCTGCTCGACCCTTGTGGTAATGCGCTAGAGTTCAAAGCCTTCCAAGATAAGAGTCAGATTTTCGCCAAATAAGCTTGGCTCGCCAGGAGCCATCAGGCGCGCAGCGCCTGCTCCTGGCGGCGATGCTGCAGCGGTGACTCGCCAAAGTAGCGCTTATAGTCCCGGCTGAACTGCGGCACGCTGCGGTAGCCAACCGCCAGCGCCGCTTGATTCACATTGTGACTATCTTGCAACAGCAACTGCTGCGCTTTAATTAAGCGCAGCCGTTTTAGGTACTGGGCAGGAGAGGCACGGGTAATCTGCTTAAAATGCTGGTGAAAGGTCGAGACGCTCATATTGGCCTGCTGCGCCAACTGTTCCACAGAGAAGTCTTCCGCAAAGTGGGTGTGCAGTTGAGAGAGCACCTGCACAATGCGTGAGTAGCTGCCGTGGCCCTTCACGAGCGCCCTCATGGCAGGGCCTTGCTCGCCTTTCAGCGCTTCAAACACCACATCACGTATCCTTGCATCCCCCATCGTACTGCACTCTACGTCATCATGCAGCGTGCGCGCCAAGCGCAGGACAGCTGCTTGCATGCCGTCATTCATCGCCACCGAGGCCATCGGCATGGGCGCTGTTTGCGGCTGGTGTATATCCCCCATGGCGGTGACCATCTCGCTAAGCAGCGCAGGGTCGAACTTGACGGAAACGCCGAGAAGCGGTGCCTCTGGCGAGCCGTGCGTTTCACACTCAAAGGGCAGCGGCAGTGTTTGCACCAGATAGTGCCCCGGATTGTAGTGAATCTCGCGGTCGCCCAGGTAACCCACTTTGCGCCCTTGGGCGATGATGATGAGGCTTGGCTCGTACATGAGCGGCGTACGCACCTGGTGTCTGCCCAGGCAGAGTAGGCTGACGCGCTCCAGGCGAGAAGCGCTTGGGCCATCGCTTTTTACAAGCGGGATAATCAGGTCGGCAAGGGCATTGCCGGCATGCGCGGTACTGGCCACTGGGTTCTCCTTACGCGAGGTGAATCTTATCGGTTACGAGAATTATGACGTTTTTCTGACGATTTTTGTTATTTTATTGCACGTGAATAGAGAAATAAGCAAAAAAAACGTAGCTTCGTTCATCGCTATCTCCCGCTAAGCAGCCAATAATAGATACACCTTTCCGCACCTGCGGGATGCATTAAAAAGGAGTTTTCATGAGCCAAGCAAAATCTTACGCCGCGTTTTCCGCTGATAAGCCGCTCGCGCCGTTTACCTTTGATCGTCGTGAGCCGCGCCCTGACGATGTTGCCATTGAAATCCTTTACTGCGGCGTATGCCACAGCGACCTGCACTTTGCTCGCAACGACTGGGGCATGAGCCAGTACCCTGTTGTGCCGGGCCACGAAATTGTTGGCCGTGTCACTGCCGTGGGCAGCGACGTGAGCCGTTTTAAAGCTGGTGATTTAGTCGGTGTTGGCTGCATGGTCGACTCTTGCCGCACCTGCTCCGCCTGTAAAGATGGCGTAGAGCAGTACTGCCTGGAAGGTTTCACCATGACCTACGGCAGCCCGGACCGCCAAGACGGTACCCTAACCCAGGGCGGCTACTCTGATTCCATCGTGGTCAGCGAGCACTTTGTCCTGCAAATGCCCGATGGTATCGACCTGGCATCCGCCGCGCCGATCCTGTGTGCCGGTATCACCACCTACTCGCCGCTGAAGCATCACGGCGTGGGTAAAGGCCATAAAGTGGGCATTATTGGTATGGGCGGCTTAGGCCACATGGGCGTCAAACTGGCCAAAGCGCTGGGTGCCGAAGTGACCGTGTTCACCCGTTCTGAAGCCAAGGTAGAAGAAGCCAAGCGTAACGGTGCTGACCATGTAGTGGTCTCAAGTGATCAGGCGCAGATGGATGCCGTCGCTGAAACCTTCGATTTCATGCTCGACACCGTTCCGGTTCAGCATGATTTGAACCCCTACCTGACATCGCTGAAGTACGATGGCACGCACATTCTGGTCGGGCTGCTGGAGCCTATCGAACCGGCCATCGAAGCGTTCAATCTCGTGTTCAAGCGTCGCGTAGTGGCGGGTTCTTTGATCGGCGGTATTGCTGAAACTGAAGAGCTGCTCAAGCTGTGCGCCGAACAGAACATCACCTGCGATATTGAAATGCTCGATATCAACAAGATTAACGAAGGTTTTGAGCGCATGGAAAAAGGCGACGTGCGCTACCGCTTCGTGATCGATATGGCGACACTGAAAAACACCGCTGCGTAATGAGTGCAGTTGTGGCAAAACCCACCGCTTGATAGCGGTGGGTTTTTGTTTTGTCGTTATGTGAAATTTATTGGTATACAAAGGTCGTAATAGCGCCGTATTTCCCTTCATCTTGCTTTACCCTCGTAGAAGGTGGGACAAAAACTTATAAAGCAGAAGGGAACAAGGCGATGAAACAACTCTCCATAAAATGGAGCCTGACGGCTGCCTTAGCACTGCTCGTGGTGATGATCGGGTTGATCAGTGCACTGGGTTTTTACACCAACACCACCAGCGACCGTGCACTCAGCGAAATTAATAATATTAACGTGCGGCTGGCCAACCTGGCTAACCGTACCCAGGTAAATGCGCTAAGGGCGCAAACTTTCCTCGACCGTTCGGCCAGTTTTAGCACCCAGGGTAATCCTGATAAAGGACAGGAGAGCTTGGCCATGGCGGCAGAAGCCGTGACGGCAGCGCAAACCCGCTTTGAAGAGTTTTCAGCGATTCCCGTTACCCCTGAAAGTGAGTTGGAAGCGCGGCGTGATAACGTGGTGACGGCGTACCATGCCTTTGTGACAGAGGGCATCGTACCGCTACTGGAAGCAGCGCCATTTCAAATTCAGCGTCGGCAAGAGGCGCTTGGTGAACTGGGGGCCAACTTAGATGCCGCGATGGGCGAATTTGTGGCCTATACCGAAGCCCGTGGTCAGCAGGTGATGCATGAGGTAGAGCGCTTGGCGGCCATTGGCGGTGCTGTGGCCATTGGCTTATTGCTGTTCTCATTGCTGGCGGCAGTCGTTATTCGGATCGCTATGATGCGCGGCGTGGTGACCCCGCTTCGTCAGGCGTTAGGGCACTTTGACAACATTGCCAATGGTGACTTAACCGGGCGTATTGAAGATCGTGGCCGGAATGAAATTGGCCAACTCTTTATCGGACTGTCATCCATGCAGGAGAAGTTGAGAACGCTGGTGATGTCGCTACGCAGCAGTAGTGAACATGTTTACAGCGGGGCGAGCGATATTTCTTCCGGAAGCCAAGATCTTTCTTCTCGCACAGAGCAGCAGGCCTCGGCGCTGCAGCAGACCGCCTCTAGCATGGAAGAAATGGCAACTACCGTGGGTAAAAATGCCGAAATAGCCCAGGAGGCTGATCACCTCTCGGTAGCGGCTTCCCAGTCTGCAGAGGCCAGCGGTGAAGAGGTGGAACGAACCGTGAAGCTGATGCGTGAGATTGCCGCCAGTGCCGATCAAGTCAACGACATTATTGGGGTGATTGATTCGATTGCTTTCCAGACGAATATTCTAGCGCTCAATGCCTCGGTGGAAGCAGCACGTGCAGGCGAGCAAGGGCGTGGGTTTGCGGTGGTGGCTAGCGAAGTACGCTCACTAGCCACCCGCAGTGCGGAGTCGGCCAAAGAAATTCGTGGGCTTATTGAGCAAACCACCACCCAAATCAATAGCGGTGCCACCCAAGCCGAGCGAAGTGGTGCAACGCTGAGCCAAACCGTCGATGCCATTCGTCAGGTCACCACGCTAATGGGCGAAATCTCCACCGCCACCCGAGAACAGAATAGCGGGATTGAGCAGATTAATGCCGCGCTCACGGAAATGGACTCGGTGACGCAACAGAACGCTGCGCTAGTGCAGCAAACCAGCTCAGCAGCTAACGCGTTGGAAGGGCAGGCGAGCCAACTGGCGACGCTAATGGCCACCTTCCGGTTGGCGGAAGGCAGCGAAAAACCCGTAACGCCGCCTGCGTTAGAGGGGCAGCAGCGTCGCCCGGCGGATAAACCCGCTGCGCCGCAAACGGTGAATAGCAGCGACGACTGGGATGAGTTTTAACCCTGAGAGGCCATCTCTATAACGCACAAACACTTAGGGCGGCTATTTAGCCGCCCTAAGTGTTTATAACGAGCTCATGGTAGCGGTGTGGCTATGGGCTTAAGCGTGGGCAACCACGCGGATGCGCACATAATCCGCTGTCCAGTTACCTTGGCCATCGCTCAGACTGTGGGCCAATAGATTCAGCGTGTTATCAAAAATAGCGTCTTTCAGGTCATCTTCCAGCCCATGGAAGAAGGGGCTGGCAAACGTCTCGAGCCAGCTCGCCATGCCGTTAGGCAGCGGCGTTGGGCGGGGGATGAGTTCAATGCTGTCCACACGGAAACCAACCGTTTGCAGCAGGTTGCCATACTCCTTGGTGGTCGGAAAATACCAAGGATGGCGGCCTTTAGAGCTAATTCCCCGAAATTGCAGCGAGGCAATGAGCGCAGTGCATATAGCAGCCACGTTGCCATGGCCGCCAAATTCGGCCACAAAACGCCCGCCGGGTTTCAGGGCGCGCTTTACTCCCGCCAGTACCGCTTGGGGGTCCAGCATCCAGTGCAGTGCTGCATTGCTAAATACCGCATCGAACTCGTGGTCAAAGGGCAACTGATGACCGTCAATCACACGCGCCGTTACGCCGCGTTTTTGAGTGGCGGCCACCATATCCGCAGAGGCGTCAATGCCCATTACATCGGCACCAAGCTGCATAATGCGCTCGGTTAATGCGCCGTCGCCGCAGCCTAGATCCAAAATGCGTTGCCCTGGCTGGGGCGACAGCAGTTTGACGACATCAAGGCCAAGATCAGAAACAAAGCTGGCGTGTTCCGCGTACCGGTCGGCGTTCCATGCCTGACCCGACGCGGGGTGAGAGGCGTTTGACATATCGGCTTCCTAGCATCGTTATTGGGCTCAGTGGGTTATTAGCAGTATAGCGAGCGTTCACTTTCACGCGTGCAACATCACGTAAAAATTCTTTAACCACCGTACGTTAACCACGGTGAGTGTCTACCCAATCTTAGACAATAGCGTTACGCTGCAAAATTACCGGAGAGAGAGCCACCATGAATCAAGACCATCAAGCAGACGACAATTTTGAAGGAGGCGATCAGCAGAGCGAGGTGCTCTCACAGCGTGAGTCGGCACCTCAGAACGCAGACCCCCAAAAAGAGGAGCGTGAAGCCAAACTGCCTTCCAGAGCGGCTGTAGTGCATCAACATTTACGCTTAGAGGGGCAAAAAGAGCTTTCCCGCGACGCCATGGCACTCCTGTGGTCGGCCATTGCGGCAGGGATTTCAATGAGTTTCTCTATGGTGGCGAGAGGGGTGCTACATGCTCATTTGCCACAAACAGATATTGGCTTTTTGGTGGAGTGTTTGGGCTACACCGTTGGGTTTATTGCCGTCATTTTAGCCCGCCAGCAGCTATTTACCGAAAATACGGTCACCGCCGTTCTCCCTGTGATGAGCCACCCAACGCTACCGAATCTGGGCGCGCTAGGCAGGTTATGGGGTGTGGTGTTGGTGGGTAACCTGATGGGCGCAGCGCTCTCCTCCTTCACCTTTTTACATATGCCGATGTTTGACGAGGCTACACACCAGGCATTTATTGCCCTAGGTGAGCACATGATGGCGAACACGCCCATGGAAATGTTCTCCAAGGGGATTCTCGCTGGCTGGATGATTGCGACGCTGGTGTGGCTGATTCCCGCTGCCGATCAGGCCAAAGTATGGATCATTATTATCGTCACCTATGTCATGGCCATCGGTGAGTTTACCCACATCATCGTTGGTACCAGTGAAGCGCTGTATCTGGTGTTCGATGGTCATATTTCTTGGTACGACGCGGTGGTGGGCTTTGCGCTGCCTACGCTGGCCGGTAACGTGATTGGCGGTACGTTTATTTTTGCGCTGATTAGTCATGCGCAGATTCGTGGCGACGTCGAGGCCCAGCGAGAGTGTAAGCAGGGCCTGTTTTATCGTCGCAAACGCTAAACCGCTTCTTATAGAAAAGCACTGAGAAGGAAATTGTTATGAATGATGTTATCAAGCTGCTGAATTCTCACCGTTCGATTCGTAAGTTCACTGATCAAGAGATCCCCCGTGGCCTGCTGCTGGAGCTGATTCAAGCAGGGCAGGCCGCTGCCACGTCTAGCCACGTGCAGGCGTACACGGTGATTCATGTGAAAAACCCGGATAACCGTGAAGCCATCGCCGAGCTGGCTGGTGGACAAGGCTATGTTGCTAGCAGCGCGGCATTCCTAGTGTTCTGTGCCGACATGAAACGCCCAACAGAAGCTTCCGCCCGCACAGGCGCAAACGTTGAGCGCGGCATGACCGAACAACTGCTGGTCGCCACGGTGGATACAGCGCTGATGGCGCAAAACGTAGCCGTGGCGGCTGAGTCAGAAGGTTTAGGTATTTGCTACATCGGCGGCATTCGTAACAACCCCGAGGCGGTGAGCGAACTGCTGCGCCTGCCTGCTCATGTTTACCCAGTATTTGGCATGTGCCTGGGTTACCCCGCTCATCAGCCGGAGGTGAAGCCGCGCCTGCCCGTTGAAGCGATTCTTAAAGAGGACTACTACACTGATGATAGTGACCATGTGGCCGCCTTTGATGACACCATGCAGGCGTACTATCAATCTCGTAGTAGCGGCAATAAAAATAGTGATTGGTCGCACAACCTAACCCCACTGTTTGATAGCAAGCTGCGCCCCCATATGCGTGATTTCTTGGTGAAACGCGGCTTTACCATGAAATAAGGAGTCCCTTATGTCTCTACAGCGTGCCTACGTTCTATTGGCTGGGCTTTATAGCCTGCTACCTGTCATGGGTATTGTGGCCGTATTTTCCGGCGGAGGAACGCCACTCGCCATGGTGCACCTGTTCTTTGGTGTCTTGGGGGTGGTGGGGCTGTGGGGATATATTTTGAATCGCAGTGTGATGAATCAGCGTATGTGGCGGCCATTGGCCGCCGTATTTGTGGTAGGCAGCGTGATTCAGCTTTTCATCATGCTGACGATGCCCGTCTCTGGTGTGGTGCTGACTTGGATGCTCACCAGCAGTATCTTTGCCATGCTCCTGGCGATACTGCTCTATCACTACGGCAACCGCGACCAGCCACTTTGGGCGACAGAAGACGAACGGGCGGCTGCACAGCGGTTATCAGCAATACTAGAGCAGCAGCCAACGGTCACGGCAGTTCACCGTGAGTCTGGGCATGAAAACAGTGTCAACGTGGCGAAAGTGGGCAGTGAGTATCAGGCAACCGTCACGCGGCGTTACGAAAGCAAGCAGGAAACCTTTGAGCGTCGCTTCAGGCACCCTGAAACGCTGATATTTTTTGTCGAGAAATTTGCCAGCGTGACTCCCCAGGATTTTCTCGCGTCTAGGTCGGCAACGACGGCCCGTTAGGGGTCAGGAAGAGTGAGCTGTCAGCGGTAGCTGAGAGGCAAGCTGGCGTTTGATGGATTGATACAGCGGGAGGAGTTTTATTGGCAGGTTCGTCTCTGCCACTCGCTGGTCAATATAGTAGGGTGCCCGGCTACCGCAATAATTGATCACGCCACCTACCTGATGAAAATGCAGCCCCGATGCTTTTAATAAACGGCTGAAGCGTGGTTCTAGCATCGCAAATACATGGTAGCGCTGGCTAAGACCTACTATCGCCGTGGCAGCAAGAAACAGGCTAAGACTCAATAATGCGGGGCTCTCTTTGATGCTGTCATAAGGGCTTTGAATGTCGGGACTTTGACTGTCTTTATGCCTTTTTCGAGCGGTTGGATGAACGGCTAACCGGGACACCTCGCACACCGTGCTGGCGGGAAAGTAGTGAGGGTGAGTGTCGGAAATAAACAAGTGGGGCTGGTAGTAATCTTCTAGCGGTAAGCCGCGCTCATTTTGCTCTGCTAAGGGATCAATTAAGACGACTCTGACGCAGCCAACATCAATGCCTGTCGCTTTATGATGAAGCAAGCACAAAAGTGAATGCTGGTCGTGCTCATCATGTTCAATATTCAGCGCGTTCGTATTGCCTATATCGTAGTTAAGTTCTTCGATAAACACCGCGTGGCGCAGGGCAAATGCTCGGTGTTTTTCGTCGGCTGTTTGGGCAAGAATTAACAAAAAGTGGTCGTTAAAAAAGGCTGGGCTAAACGTGGTATCGGCGAGTGTCTCTGGAGTAGTCATGGGCGGAGTTATCGTTGTTATCACCATGGTTCATTCTTCCAGTAACTGTGTGAGAGGTTGGGGCTTTCCTAAATAGAATCCTTGGCCGTAGGTGAGGCCGTACTCTTGCAGAATAGGTATTAAAGCTTCCTGATCGACAAATTCCGCAATGGTTTGTTTGCCGAACCCCTTCGCAATGTCGGCAATGGCTTTCACAATGGTGTGGCTGTCTGGGTTGACCAACAAACTGCGAATAAACGACCCATCAATCTTGATGTAATCCACCGGCAGTTGGCCCAAATAGTGGAAGCTGCTAAACCCAATGCCAAAGTCATCCAGTGCTGTGCGGCAGCCTAAATCGCGCACTGTTTGCAGCACGTTACGAGCGGTCGAAAAATCAGTAATGGCGGCGGTTTCAGTGACTTCGAGAATTAAATGATGCGGGTCGGCACCGCTGCTCCGCAGCTCATCGGTTAAATACTGTTTAAGCTCCAAGTCGTGAAGCGACTGGCCCGAGAGATTCACTGCAAGCGATATGCCACGAGCTTGGAGGGTGCTGAGTGCTAGCAGGCTGTGTCGAATCACCCACCGGTCTATCAGCACCACTAAACCGCTCTGTTCGGCAATGGGAATAAAGTGCTGTGGCGCAATCAGACTACCGTCTGAATGACGAATCCGTAGCAGCACTTCGTAGTGCTTAATATCCTGATCTTCAAATCGTACAATCGGTTGTACCATTAGCTCAAAGCTGTTGTTATCCAGCGCTTGATGTAATTGCTCTACCCAATAAACCCGGTCTTGCAGCTCGTCCTTTGCATTCTCCGCTTGAGAAAGCAAATACCAACGCTGATGGGTGCTCTCTTTCGCTTTGTACATCGCCATATCGGCACTGGCGAGCAGGTCGGCTGGTGTTCGACCATGGATGGGGAAGAGCACAATACCCATGCTGGCGGATATATGATGCTTTCTACCCGCAGATTGAAAGCCGATCCCGCTCAATAACTGGCTGATATAGCCTGCAATGCTAATGGCCTGTTCGCTGCTGACACCTTCTAATAGTAGGGCAAATTCATCGCCGCCGAGCCTGGCAATAATGCTGCGTTGGCCAAGGTTTAAAAACAGTGTCTCAGCGACTTCGCGAAGCAGGTGGTCGCCCACATGGTGACCACTGAGCTCATTAACCTCTTTAAATTGGTCCAAATCCAGCAGTACGATGGCTCCTTCGCTGTTATGCAGTAGGGCACTTTGCAGCGCATCCTGAAAATAGCGGCGGTTGAACAGCTCGGTCAGCGGGTCGCGCTCAGCGAGCCACGTCAGCCGCTCTTCCGCGGCTTTGCGCTCGGTAATATCCAGCCCCACCGAAATACGCAGTTCACCCTCGCGTAGGCTAGCGGGCAAAACAGAGTGATACCAGGCAACGGTGCAGCAGCGCTTATCTGCTGTTTGGAGGGTTTTCTCTTCTTGTTGAGGCGTGGGCAGTGAAGTGTCGAATTGGACGTCTTTGGCAATATAGCGGCTTGGTACGCCGGTATGGGGCGCTTGGCTGAAGATATCGGAAAAGTATCGACCAATCAGCTCGCTATCTTTCAGCGCCAGCCGCGTGCGCGTGTAGTGGTTCACCCGCTTAATACGCCCTTCACAACTATGCACCACGATAAATACCTGGGCGGTATCCAGCAGGCTATTCACGAAGTCTCTTTCATGGGCCAGCTCGTCAATGCGTTCGGCAAGCTGGCTGCTGTGATCGGTGACGCTGGATTCCAAGTACTCAAGCTGGTTCGTTAGAGCTCGGGTAGCGCTCTCTAAGACATCGATTTCGTTAGACAGCCGAGGTGTACGCTGAGGGAGTTTTTCCCGTACCCGGGTAAAGTCGCCCCTGGCCAATGCGGGTAGCAGCGCGGCGACACGGCGTAGCCTTGCCATGGGGCCAAGAAGAATGGCGAGGAGCAGGAGTTCAGCGGCTAGCCAACCCACAACACCCAGCAGCAATAGCGTATTGGTAGCCTTCTGGATGGCCACGGTTTGCGATGTCACATCGGAGATGAGAAGAAAATAACCGGTGCTGCGCCAATCCGCATCGTCTTGCATGTACACAGCGCTGATCTCTAGATAGCGGCCCGCGTACGGCAGTTCCAACGGCCTGTCGGCCAGTTCAAAAATGGGGGCGGTATTGGATGCACGCTCAAGCAGGGGAAGTGTCGCCTCACGGCTGGTGAGGGCCACTAAATGGCCGTTCCATTCCGATAAACGGCGGCTGGCATCAAGGTTATTAGAGCCGGTATAGCCCGTAACCATTAGAGCAATTTCACTTCGGGATACCTCTTTCGCCTCGCGGGTCACGTCTGCCAGCGAGCGCGACAGCACCACCATACCCATGCTGCGACCCTCCACTAAAATGGGTACCGCCGCATACTGCTGGCAGTTCAAGCCGCAGCGTAGCGTGGTAATGGGGGCTTCACGGGCCAGCACGTCTTCGATCCAACCCTCTACCGGAAGCTCCGTGGCACCTTGAATGCCGCCGGAGTGGCCGAGCAGACGCCCCTGTGGGTCAAACACAAAGACTTCATCCACCCCGGCCTCCAACTGCAAAGACGGCCACTGGGAGCGCAGGGCGTTATCAATCGCGGTGGTGTCGCCAAGGGCTAGGGCATCTCCCAGCGTGGAGACCGATGCGGTTAACCCTGCCAACTGGCGCAGATTATCGGCTGAGCGCTGCATCGCAAGGCGTATTTCGCGCTGCTGGCGTTCATGGTGTGCCATACGGCTATTTTCAAATTGTTGGGTAAGGTGATGGTGCCCAAGCCAGATAAACAGTGCCACCAGTATCAACAACAGCAGGCTACTAAGCGCGGTGACCCGCCAAGCTAAGCTAAACCGATGACGTGCTGGTAATGGTGAAAACCGGTTCATCACGGCAGTTCCCGATCAGGTCAATGGGCTAAAAGCGCAGCGACAGTTGAAATAGCAGCATGTTCCAGTGTTGGCGTGTCTCCCCGGCATCCGGGTTATCTTGTTTAGGCAGCCAGCCGGTTCCGTCAACGACATGATACTCCCCCGCTAACATCAGCCTGGGAGTGGGGGACCACTGCACGCCGAGGGTAAGGTCGTCGGCAAACTGCGAATGGTCAGGGCCAAGGCCCGCTTGTTCATACCCTTGGCCAGTGCGGTCGTCGGTATTATTGATGAGACGATCAAAACGAACGAGACCGCTCCACGTTGGGGTAAAGCGGCGCTGGTACTGCACGTACCAGCTCTCGCCAGTGATATCGAAGGTGCGAGGCAGGTTATCGCCTTTTAAGGCTTGCTGCCTAAGCGCGTATTCGGCGGTCAGGCTCCAGTACTCTTCGTTGTACTGCAAGGACGCGATCCAGGGCTGAAAGTCAAAATCTGCCGCTTGGCCGCCAAACGAGGTCTCTAGGTTAACGGTGGCGGTACTCAACGCAGCAACCCACTGCCCGGAGCGATCTTCAAACAGCAGTTGAGCAATGGCGGAAGGCTCTGCTGCCGAGACATCGCTTGCTGCGCCATTAAAGAGCTGCCGGGTCAAATCAGAGCCCGTTTGGGGGCGGCCAAGGCCGCTACGAAAACGCAGCGTCCCGGCAGCGGTATGCTCTTCCCAATAAACGTTCACGCCATCGGCTGCAAGGCCAAGTGCGCGAGTACGGTCAAAGTAGATGGATTGCGGCAGTAAGATACTTGGCCGAGTAAAGGCCACGTCGCGGGTTTGGTTATAAAGACCAAACGGGTTTTTAAAACGGCCTAACTGCAACCCCAGCGTGCGTGATTGGTTAGAGACCATTTGGTAGTCAATGACGCCATAATCAAGCGTTGGCTCTGCATCGCTGGTGTCTCCACCGGCCCGACGGCTGAGTAACTGAGCAGCCACTAGCACCTTGTGATGAGGGCGAAATGAGGCATTTAGGCCAAGTTCGGTGTATTCCAGGCTACCCGCATGATCACTGCTCGCACCAAAGAAGTCGTTGTCATCGGTAATCACCAGCGCTTGGCTTAGAAAACCGTGCACTTGTAGGGTATCGCGTATAGGGTCCGCCGCTTGAGCAGTGATTGGCAGCAGCCCCAGTAGTCCCGCCATTAACCACCGTGTTGGCGTGTGCGCTTCATTCCATTGAAATAACATGGACGCTCTCATCCAGGTACTCCCTTTCAAGGTAGCCCAGCGCACCAGGAGTGCGTGCGACCTGCTCGCGCATCTCCTCTTGGTCGCGTACTCGGTTAGGGGCTTGCCCCATGCCGGAAAACACCATTCTGTCCCATGCTAACTGAAGCTGATGGGGGTAGACCCCCAACTGCTCTTTGGTAAATTGGCTGTGCACCGGGTCTCGGTTAGTCAGTACAAAAATTTGTGCTGCTTGCCCGTTGGACCACGTACGCTGGCGCATGGCAAACATGGCCCGCGCCGTGTCTTGGTTAATCACTTGGGTGCCCACGGAGGGGTGGGCAATCAAGACAATCGTATTAGGTAGTTCACCGGATTGTGCTGACGCGTTATTGAAAATCAGGCCGAGCATGATTAGCGCTGTCAGAAAAGCGCTAATCAGCGTGCGGCTGGGTTGCTTAACTGGCATAGCTCAAGGAGTACCTTGGCTTGCCGAACGTCAGGTTCATGCACCCTGTGGGGGTTTCCCACACGTCAGCTGTGAATGAGTGAATGACGTTTCTCCCTTGCGACGGTCAACCAAAAAGATGAATAAGAGCCAAGAGCTTATCGGCTTTTTCAAGTAACGCAAACCACAAAGAATGGCAAAGATTTACCAGGGTGTAAGGTTAATTTACATCACCCTAAGCACCCTTGCGTTGGCCCATATCAACGGTGTGGCTAACTCTCAAGCTTAGTCGCTCACAAGTTCCAGCAGGCGGTCAGGGTAATCGGTAAATAGGCCGTTAACGCCCAGAGCCATCACGCGCTTCATATCCTCTTGTTCGTTGATGGTGTAAACGTGAACCGATAGGCCATTCTTCTGCGCCTGATGAACAAAGTCAGCATCAATCACGGGTTGGCCCTGGTAGATGGCATTGGTGCCAATCCCAACGGCGTACTCTGCAATGCGCTCAAAATCCTCATCGCGAATCGTGTCGGCACCCGGCGTGGTGTTGTTCCACTCGGTTAAAGTGGCGTTATCTTGCTCGCTGGGGGAGTACCACAACAGTTGAATAAGCGGCACGTCTTGGTTCAGGTCGCGCACTTTCAGCAAGCTCTCCTGATCGAACGACTGCACCAGTACTTGGCCTTGCTCGATCATGTCGTAGGCTTCCAGACGCTCCACCAGGGCCTCTTCCAAGCCAGGATTGAGATCGGGGGACTTGGTTTCGATATAGTAACGGGTGGTATGGCCGAAGTGGTCAAATAGCTCGTCGAGCGTCAGGATTTGCGTGCCGCGATAGTCCTCGTCCAAGCGATCAGGATAGGCCTCCTGGAACCACGAACCGGTATCCAACGCTTTCAGTTCGGCCAAGGTGTAATCGTGTATATGCCCTTCGCCATCACTGGTGCGTTCAATGGAGCCATCGTGAAACAGCACCACCTCGCCATCGGCGCTGAGCTGTGCATCCAATTCTAGGTAATCCACCCCCCAACGGTGGGCAAGCTCGTAAGCGGCCAGCGTGCTTTCTGGGGCATGCCCGCTGGCCCCTCGGTGAGCAATGACCTGAAAGCGACTCAGATCATCGAGCTGTTCAGCTAGCGGGGTAGCGTCGGCTGCCAGGGCCAAAGAGGAAGTGCTGGCCAGCAGAGTGAAGGTGGTGGTCCATAAATAGCGCAACGTCATCACTCCTTAAAGTTGGTAAGTGTAATGACCTTACTCGCCTCACATGACAAACGCACGAAGTTGTGGGGCAGGCAGCAATGAGCGGCTCGCCATCCCACTAAATGAAGTGAGGGAGCCAGCCACTGCGCGGTGTGAGGGTAGGCAGACAATATGCCTGCTGTTATCGGGTCATAACCTGCTAGTTTAAAAAGAAGGCCGATGAACCATCAGCGCCACAACACTCATCCAACGGATAGGGTAGCTATGACCCATCAAGAACATCACCGCTCTCATCGCTCAGGCTGGTTAAGAGCCGCCGTGCTTGGTGCCAACGATGGGATCGTGTCTACCAGTAGCCTGATTTTAGGGGTGGCAGCGGCTTCAACCGCGCAAAATGACATCGTGTTGGCGGGGCTTGCGGGGTTGGTCGCGGGGGCCATGTCGATGGCGGCGGGGGAGTATGTCTCGGTCAGCTCTCAATCGGATACCGAGCACGCTGATTTGAGTATGGAGCGAAAGGCGCTAACGCACCATTTTGAAGCGGAAAAAGAGGAACTGGCAGAGATTTATGTCGAGCGAGGTTTAACGCCAGAGCTTGCCAGCCAAGTCGCCGAACAATTGATGCAAAAAGATGCTTTAGGTGCTCATGCGCGGGATGAAATCGGCATTACCGTGGTGAGCCAAGCGCGGCCACTTCAGGCCGCGTTCTCATCGGCGGCAATGTTTACCATCGGCGCACTGCTGCCGCTTTTGGTGGCTTGGTGGGCTCCCTCGGTATTGCTAATTCCTTTGGTAGCCGTGGCCTCTCTAGCCTTGCTGGCGCTGTTAGGCGCGCTAGCCGCTAAGGTAGGCGGAGCGCCGGTACGTACCGCTGCACTGCGCGTACTGTTTTGGGGAGCGCTGGCCATGGCGTTGACATCACTCATTGGCCGGCTGTTTGGCGTTATGGCATAACGTTCATGTGCTAAGCGCCCATAAGGAGAAACGTATGCTGGCTTATACAATGGTAGGAACCCAAGACTTAGAGCGTGCTCTGAATTTCTACACGCCACTGTTTAATGCCATGGGGCTGGATATTTGCTGGCAGGAGGATAGCGGTGTCTCATTTGGTGACCCAGATGATGTCAACGTACCCCAGTACTTTGTAGGCTACCCCTTTGATGGGCACGATGCCACGGTGGGCAACGGGACCATGACCGCCTTTCAATTCACCGACATCAAAGAAGTCGACACGCTGCACCAGCTCGCCCTGGAAAGCGGTGGAAGCGACGAAGGCGCACCGGGCTTTCGGCCGCAGTACGGCGAAGGCTTCTACGCCGCCTACGTCCGCGACCCGGATGGCAACAAGCTAGCGTTTGTGGTGTACCCGCACCGAGTAGGGCTCTGATGATTGGCCCCGCTGAGCGAGTTGATCAATGAGCCACGTTGCCTCTCTAGGATGAGTTAAGCGGACGAACTGAATATGTCGATATTGTGGGTTCACCATATCGGCAAGATAGCGTCGCCGATTCGAGCGCCAGTTCGTCAGCATCCATACCAAGATGGAGTCACGGCTCATAAAGGTCTTGCGAAAGCTCTCACGATTACCGGTGCCCGGCCAAAGCTCTTCATTGCTAACAATACGAGTCATGGCGCGACGTAGGCTTTGGCTAAACACGCGCCAAAAACCGTAATCTAGCCAAATCACCATATCGATATCGCGCCATTTAATATCTCGGGTGCGATTGAAGTTGCCGTCCAGTACCCAGCCGCGTGTAGGCGTACTCAATGCACTGCTGAGCTTCTCGAAAAACTCAGCATCCGGTGTACCTTGCCAGTTGGCTTGCCAGAAGAGTTGATCCATCTGAATATGAGGAACGTTGAGTGTCTCAGCGAGCTTTTTTGCCAGCGTGCTTTTACCGCATCCGCTAGTACCGACCACGTTGATCTTCATCATGACAGCCTGCCAATAAACGGCGCGATAGCTTAAACAGAGCCCTATAAGTGTGCAAGAAGGGGGCGTTTAGCGATTCCGTTTACTTAAGCGTTGCATGAGCAGGGCTTAATCCCCTAACTCCTTGCGTAACCAATCAGCCAGCGCTTCGCTGCGGCGAGCATTGGCGTGTTTGGGCAGCCATAGGCAGAGCTGTGCCGGGGTTGCGATGCTGCCCCAAGGGGCGACAAGCCGTCCGCTTTTCAGGTCATCTTCTACGAGGAGCTTCGGGGCGATGGCGACCCCTAGGCCCGCCACGGCAGCCTCTATGAGGTAGTAAAGATGCGCAAAGCCTTGGCCCTGTTGGAGGGCTGTTTTCAATGCGTCGGTTTCCAGCCCTTGGGCATCTGCCCACTGGGGCCACGCTTGGGGGCGTGAGGCGGTGTAAAGGAGCTTGTTGGTAAACAGCGATGCGGGATGAGCGGCATCGCACCTGTCCACCAAGCGTGGGCTGGCCACGGCGCAAATTTCCTCAGACATCAGCTCAATCAGCTCGCCCTCATCAGGCCAAGGTGGCTCGAAAAAGGCCAGCGTTGCGCTGGTCTCCGGCTGGCCGGGCTGCTCGGAATCGCTCACCACCACCTGAAGTTTTAGCTCCGGCAGCGCCTGGTTTAAGCGGTCTAAACGGGGAATCAGCCAGCGGGCCAGCAGGCTGCCGGGGCAGGCCAGGGTAAACGGTGCTTCTTCCACCTCATGCTTGAGCCGGGTGCAACTATCCCTGAGCTTGGCGAAGGCTTCCCCCACGCCGTTTTGCAATTGCTCTCCGTGGTGAGTGAGTACTAGCCCCCGCCCGGCTTTGGTGAACAGTGCTACGCCAAAATGCTCATCCAGGCTCTTTAGCTGTCGGCTTACCGCACCGTGGGTCACGCTTAGCTCATCGGCGGCGGCGGTTACGCTGCCTAGCCGGGCGGTGGCTTCAAAGGCGCGCAGGGCGCTTAAGGGCGGCAGGCTGTGTTGCATGGATGTCTCTTTCAATAGTTGCGTAAAACTCACAGGTTGGTGCCATCTTATCGATTTTTCTTCCCGCCTGCCTGCGCTAACGTCATCACAACCCTAAATCGCCCCAAAACGCAGAGGTCGTGATGAATAAACCTTTAAGCCTACCCGATGCCAACGGGCTGTTTGGCAGTTTCGGTGGCCGCTTTGTCGCTGAAACCCTAATGCCGCTGATTCTTGAACTGCAGGATGAGTACGCCACCGCCAAAAACGACCCTGAATTTCAGCGCCAGCTCGCCTATTTTCAGGGCGACTACGTCGGCCGCCCCAGCCCTCTCTACTTTGCCGAGCGGCTCACCGAGCACTTCGGCGGCGCGAGCATTTACCTCAAGCGTGAAGAGCTAAACCACACCGGCGCACACAAGATTAACAACTGCATTGGTCAAGTATTGTTGGCCAAGCAAATGGGCAAAAAGCGCATCATCGCGGAAACCGGCGCAGGCATGCACGGCGTTGCCACCGCTACCGTGGCTGCGCGTTTTGGTTTGCCCTGCGTGATTTACATGGGTGCCACCGACATCGAGCGCCAGCAGCCCAACGTATTCCGCATGAAACTGTTAGGGGCGGAAGTAATTCCCGTCACCTCAGGCACCGGCACGCTGAAAGATGCCATGAACGAAGCGCTGCGCGATTGGGTAACGAATGTCGACGACACCTTCTATATCATTGGCACCGTGGCAGGCCCGCACCCTTACCCGGCGATGGTGCGCGATTTTCAAGCGGTGATTGGTCATGAAACCCGCGCTCAGATGCTCGAAAAACAGGGCCGTTTGCCGGACTCCCTGGTGGCTTGCATTGGTGGCGGCTCCAATGCGATGGGGCTGTTTCACCCCTTCCTGAATGACGCCGATGTGAAGATGATTGGCGTGGAAGCAGGCGGCAAAGGCGTCAACAGCGGCCTACATGCTGCCAGCCTGAACGGCGGCACCCCCGGCGTGCTGCACGGCAACCGCACCTACCTGCTGCAAAACGAAGATGGTCAGATTATCGACGCTCACTCTATTTCCGCAGGGCTGGACTACCCCGGCATCGGCCCCGAGCACGCTTGGCTGCACGAGCAAGGGCGGGTCGAGTACGTTTCCGCCACCGATGACGAAGCGCTGGAAGCATTCCAAATCTGCTGCCGCCAAGAGGGCATCATCCCCGCGCTAGAAACTGCCCACGCCCTGGCTGAAGTGGCTAAGCGCGCGCCGACACTTCCCTGCGAGCACCTGATGGTGGTCAACCTCAGTGGCCGTGGCGATAAAGACATGATGAGCGTGGCCCATCATCTGGGGGATAAGTTCGGAGTGAAAAACGTATGAGCGCGATACAGGAGAACGACATGACTAGCACCTCTCGTCTTGAACACTGCTTTACCGCGCTCAAACAGCAAAACCGCCCGGCGCTGGTCAGCTACCTCACCGCTGGCGACCCGGATGCCGAGACCTCTCGCCGCCTGCTGCACGGGTTGCCGGAAGCAGGCGTGGATATCATTGAACTCGGCATGCCGTTCAGCGACCCCATGGCCGATGGCCCCGCCATTCAAAAAGCCGCCCTGCGCGCGCTGGAAAACGGCCAGACCCAAGCCAAAACGCTGGAGATGGTGCGCCAGTTCCGTGAACAGAACAGCACCACCCCCATCGTGCTGATGGGCTACTACAACCCGATATACTGCTACGGCGTCGAGCGTTTTCTCACCGATGCCGCCAAGGCCGGGGTAGATGGGCTAATCGTGGTAGATCTACCGCCCGAACACGACGAAGAGCTGTGCCAGCCCGCCGCTCAGCACGGCATCGATTTTATCCGATTAGCTACGCCCACCACCGATGCCAAGCGCCTGCCCAAAGTGCTGGCCAACGCTTCCGGGTTTATCTACTACGTTTCCGTGGCGGGCGTGACCGGCGGCAGTGCCCCCACACCCGAGCGGTTGGAAGGCGCCGTGAACCAGCTGCGCGAACACACGCCGCTACCCATTGCCGTGGGCTTCGGCATTCGCACCGCCGAACAGGCCGCCACCATTGGCCGCTTCAGCGACGCCGTGGTAGTAGGCTCTGCCCTGGTAGATTGCATCGAACACGCCAGCAGCGGTGATGACGCCGTGACGCGGGTGCATGGGCTGGTGAAAGAATTGGCGGCCAGTGTGAGAGGGTGCCGAGAAACGTGGCAGGAGCGTGCGGGTTTGCCAGCCTGAAGGAAGTGGGAAAGCGTTATCAAAAACACAGAGCGGGCCATCATGGCCCGCTCTGTGTTTTACTGAATCCACTACGCACAACTTGCCGTTGTTTCTAGAAAACAGGCATCATCCACATTTGACGGCGGGATAACGTCACGTGTACTCAAACAGAGGAAAATTATGGGCAAACTCTTTTCATTGCTGGTACTGCTAGGGCTGGGCTACGCAGGACTCTATTTTTACTACGGCGTGGTGATTGAGAAGGAAGTCGAGGAGCAGTTAGAAGCCCGTGGGCTTTCATCGGTGAGCGTGGATAACGTTGAGTACGATTGGTTGGCCCCAGTGAGTGATAGCGCCAATATCGCTGTCTCCGTTGGTTACCGTGGCTCCCAGGCGGCGGTTAACGTGCGCGTGCAAGGCCACCCGCTGTTTTCTGATGAGGTGACGGTACAGCTCGATAGCCTGCAAGCGCTGCGCTTGGGGATTAGCTTTGGGCAGTAGCCACCAGCCATACATGCTCGTAGCCAATCGATAGCGACACAGCCACCAGCAGCCCCGCCATGATCCAGTTAAGCCCTTTAATCAGGCCTGCGTGTTTAACGCGCTGGCCGAGTAGGCTACCCATCACTACATAGCTACCCGGCGCGCCTGCGGCCAGTGCGGCTAGCCCTAACGACCAGAGAAAGAGACTCACCCCCTGAATGCCTGCGGTGGGGAACTGCAAGGTAGTGATAGGCAGCGTTGCCACCATGGCTTTGGGGTTGAGCAACTGCATCATCAAGCCATCGCGAAAGCTGAGCATGCGCGGTGCTGGGGCGTGAGTCTCAAGCGTGATATTGGCGCGGGCTACCTTAAAGGCCAAATAGAGAATATAAGCGCAGCCGAGTGCGCTAAGCACTACGCGTGAGCCTTGCGAGATCCAGGCGGCTCCCGCCCAGCCTAACACCAGCAAGTAAATCAGCATGGCGAGCCCCACGCCCAGGCAAAATCCCAGCGCTTGTTTCCCCTGGCCATTGATACCGACATTCAAACCCAACAAATTCACAGGCCCAGGCGTGTACATAACACCCAGGGCATAGGCGATGATGGCTAACATGAAAAAACCTCTAGATGGAAACGTGCTTAGCGCGTGATATCACGCTGATACTGGTAGGGGGTCATGCCATAGATACGCTTAAAACGGCGGTTGAAGTGGCTCAAATCCGTAAAGCCAAAGCGCAGTGCTATTTCGGTGAGTGGCGCGCCTTGGTCCAGCGCGGCGCGGGCAGCGTTTACCCGGCAATTAATCACATACTGGTGAGGCGTCATGCCAAATTGTTGGCGAAACAGTCGCAAAAAGTGGTACTTCGATAAGTGAGCCGCGTGGCTGATGTCATCCAGTGAGATATCCGTCTCTAGATGCTCATGAATATACGCTTTGGCGTGATTAAGCAGCGCGTCTGGACGGCGGGCTACCGGGCTGGGGGCCATGTTGCCACCCAGTTGCACCATACGCTCAACAACATGAGACAACGCATTCTCTTGGTCGATGCAGCTACCCACTTGGTGCGTCACCATACGGGCGATATTCAGAATGGCTTGGCGCAATCGCGAGTCTTGAACCAGCGTGCTCTGTGAGCGAAAAGGGGAGGCCAATGGGCGGCCAAGTGCGTCTTCAAACAGCGGCGCTACCTGATCAGGATGCACGTACACCATTAAATAATCGAGCGCCTGCTCGCCGCCAGAATGGCCGTCGTGAACATCTTCAGGATTAAAAAGAATCACGTTGCCGGGCGGGCTGCGATGAAACTGGCCGCCGCTAAAAAAGTCCTGACGCCCCGCCAGTGTCACTCCCAAGGCATACTCTTCATGGGCATGACGGTCATAGCTGAAGTCCCCAATCGCAGCCTTTAATACCGTCAGTGACGGCACATGATCGCTTTTGAAGAACTCAAACTGGCTGGTGCTTCCCATGCCAACCTCCGTAATCGAACACAACCCCGTGTGGGCATCTCTCATCACACGGGGTAAGCGTATGCCGCTTGCGCCGCAGATGCTTGTACATAATTGCTCAACTGCGTGTCAGGTGTATATTCACACTAGGCGGTGCATCAACCGGTAGGCCAACCAACGTTCGCAAACAAGGAGGGCGCGTGGCAAACCCCAAAGTCGTCGTTATAACGGGCGGAAGCCGAGGCATTGGTGCCGAGACAGCCAAGCTGTTCGCGCAGCACGGGTACAATGTGTGCCTTAACTATGTTGCAAACGACGCGGCGGCAGAGCGCGTTCGCAGCGATATCCTTAACTTGGGCGTTCGCTGTATCGCGGTAAAAGCCGATGTGTCGAAGGCCAGTGATGTTGCCAAGCTATTCAGCAGGGTAGATCAGGAGCTGGGCACGCTAACGGTGCTGGTCAACAATGCCGCTATTCTCAACACCCAAGCGCGCATGATGGATATCTCGGTGGAGCGCTTTAACGACGTACTACAGAAAAACGTCATCAGTTGTTTTCTATGCTGCAAGGAGGCGGTACGACGCATGTCGACGCACCAGGGTGGCATCGGCGGTAGTATCGTCAATGTTTCCTCGATGGCAGCCAAAAGCGGCTCTCCCAACGAGTACGTGGATTACGCCGCCTCGAAGGGGGCCGTGGATACATTAACTCGGGGGTTGGCCCTGGAAGTGGCTGCCGAAGGCATCCGCGTGAATGCGGTACGCCCCGGCCTGATTTACACCGAGATGCACGCCTTGGGCGGCGAGCCTGAGCGAGTGGATCGCTTAAAGTCACGTATCCCTATGCAGCGGGGCGGCCAGCCTTCTGAAGTGGCCGACGCCATTTTTTGGCTAGCCAGCGACAAGTCATCGTTTGCCACCGGCACTATGGTGGACCTCGCGGGCGGACTATAACGCCTAAATCAGCACTGTGTTGCTTCTACGCAGTCACCCAAAAAGGACACCCCCATGTTTACCGGCCTAAGTACGTTTCCGCTAACCCCCATGAATGAGCAGGGCATTAACGAGCAGGAGTTTACCCAGCTCGTGGCCCGTTTGGCCCAAGCGCAGGTGGATTCCATCGGCGTGCTGGGTTCTACCGGCAGCTACGCTTATTTAAGCTTGGAAGAGCGGGCGCGGGTGGCCAGGCTGAGTGTGGAGAGTGCGGCGGGGGTGCCGGTGGTGGTGGGCATTGGTGCGCTGCGCACCCGCGATGTGTTGGCCAATGCCGAGTATGCACAGCAGGCCGGGGCGAGCGGGCTGCTCTTAGCGCCTGTGTCGTACCAAAAGCTGACCGATGACGACGTGTTTAACCTGTTCAGCACCGTCAGCCGTGCCATCAGCGTGCCGCTATGCGTGTACGATAACCCCGGCACCACGCACTTTACGTTCAGCGACGAGCTGCACGGGCGCATCGCCGATTTGCCCCAGGTGCGCTCGATTAAAATTCCGCCAGTGCCCAACAACCTAGAAGACGCCAAAGCCCGCGTGGCGCGGCTGCGGGCGCTGATTCCTGATGATGTGACTATCGGCATCAGCGGCGATCCCGCCGCCGCGACGGGCCTGCTGGCAGGCTGCGAGGCGTGGTATTCGGTAATTGGGGGGCTGTACCCAGAACTAGCGCTGGCGCTAACACGCCCCGCCCAAGCGAGCGACGCCGAACAGGCTCAAGCCCGCTCAGACGCCTTAGCACCACTATGGGCGCTGTATCACGACTATGGCGGCAGCCTGCGGGTAGCGGCGACGATTGCCGAACTCACCGGCCGCGTTAGCGCCCCTTGCTTGCCCCAGCCGCTGAACACCCTGCAAGGAGAAGCTCGCCAACAGGTGGCAGCGGTGATTGAGGCGCTAGGCCTTCACTAAACCGCATCAAGCGAAGCGCACAGGGCTGGCTTACAGCCCTTGCGCCCCACGCCGCAGCCAGTCATGAACAAACGCCAGCTTACGCAGCGCCACTTCGGAAAGCACAAATGGGTAAAGATCTGACAGCCCCATCGAACGGTTCACATGGTTGACCCCCGCCACCAACGATGCCGCAATATGAATCAGCCGCTCTGAATCCGGCTCAGCGTAGGCATCCCAATTGTGGTCATCCGGTAGCACGGGCGAGGACATGCCTGACGACACAAAGCTATCGGTGATATCGGTTAAGTGCAGCAGGTGCGAAGTAGTTTCTGCCCAATCCTCGTGGGGGTGGGAAGACGCGTAGGTGGAGAGAAACCGCGTTTGCCAATCCGCAGGCGGCCCGTTTTGGTAGTGGCGCTGCAGCGCCGCTGGGTAATCCTCCCGCTCATCGCCAAATGCCTCGCGGAAGGCATCCAGAAAATCTTCCCGCAGGCTAAGCCGCCACCACAGCATATGAGCAATTTCATGGCGCATATGGCCAATCATGGTGCGATAAGGCTCATCTAACGCCTCTTTGCGGGTGGTGCGCAGCACGGCATCGGCTTCCGCCACGCTAATCGTCACCACGCCGCCCACATGCCCCATGGGCACCGGGGTGTCGCCTTCCGCCAGCATATGAAACACCGGCGGCGCGCCGGGGTCTTCCGGGCGAAACCAGTGCCAGCGGCCCAGGTTATCAATCACCCAGCGCTTGGCCGCCTCGGTTTGCGCCCAGTTGGGTATCGCATCGGAAATGGAAGGGTCTGGGGCCAGGAGGGCGGTCATCGCGCAGGCGCGGCAGAACTCGCCCTGCTTGGGGGCAATCCAGTTACAGCCAATCACTTCATGATTGGCACAGAAGGGCGGCATGGGAATAAACGCCCGTGCCTGGGGGTCGTAAGCCACCGGCACACCATCCGCCGTGACCAGGTTATCAAACCAGAGTGAACCGGCACCGACCGGATTAGAAAAACGCGCATAGGTCGGGTATCTCAAGAGAAACGAAGCTTCAGTCTAGGAGCCGAGGCCCGGTTACGTCCAACGGCGATTGCAGTGCACGGCCGTTAATGAAACGCGTAGAGCAGTCGCCAAGGCCGCCCTGGCTGAGTATCATCACCCGCTCATTGACTATAGAAGCCACTGCTTATGCCTTGTCCGCCATGCCCCCGCTGCCAGTCGGAATTCGTTTATCAGGATCAACGCCTGTTCATCTGCCCCGAATGCGCCCACGAATGGAACCCTGAAGAAGCCGCCGCCGAAGAGGCTGTGAACGTGGCAGATGCCCACGGCACGCCGCTCGCCGAAGGCGACAAGGTTACGCTGATCAAAGACCTCAAGGTCAAAGGCAGCTCCCAAGTGCTCAAGATCGGCACCAAAGCCGTCATCAAACGGCTAAAAGAGGGCAAAGACCACCAGCTAGACTGCAAAGTAGACGGCGCAGGCGACATGATGGTGACCGCACAGTTTGTGAAAAAGGCCTGAAGCAGTCGTTCTGTCTTATTAGCTGTACAGGTTTGCGAGCAACGGCTAGACTTGTACCCTAAATAGTACATGTGAGGCGTGTATGAAAATTGTGTCTTTTACAGAAGCGAGGAATGGCTTAAAAGCCGTGCTGGATGGCGTCGTTAATGATGCGGATACCACCGTGATCACGCGCAGGGATGCTGAAGATGCTGTTGTGATGTCGCTGGATTATTACAATAGCCTAATGGAAACAGTGCACCTGCTTCGTTCACCTAATAATGCTGAACACCTTAACCGCTCAATAGCGCAATATCGGGCTGGCCAAACAAGCGCACGCGAGTTAATGGATGAGTAGCCAACGGCTATTGTGCTGGACAGATGAGGCCTGGAACGACTACGTCTATTGGCAAGGTCAGGATAAGAAAACCCTCAAGCGCATCAACAAGCTGATCAACGATGTAAAGCGCTCTCCCTTTGAGGGAATCGGTAAGCCAGAGCCCTTGAAAGAAAATCTGGCGGGCTTCTGGTCTCGACGCATCGAGGACACCAATCGGCTTGTTTACGCCGTCGATCAACATGCCATCACGGTCATTTCATGCCGCTATCACTATTAGCCTGAAACTGACCTTGCCTCTGGGAGTCAGTCCGCCTTGCGGGAGGTGGCTTTAGCCCGCGACCATGCTAGCCGCCAGGCCGCCTTTAGCACCATGGCGCTTGCCCAACTGCCCATCCAGGCGACACCACCAGGAACTGGCGTGATTAAGCGAACACTCACTACCGACGATCTGCCCGCGTTAATGACCGGCATCATGGCGACCCTGGCGGCGATAGGGATTGCTCGCTTTGCCTATACGCCGCTATTGCCTGCGATCATTCAGCAAGGTTGGTTTACCGCAAGCCAGGGTGCTTACCTGGGGGCGGCCAACCTGTTGGGGTATTTTATCGGCGCGCTTGCCGCCCACTCGCTGAGCGAGCGTTTTGCGCCGCGCTGGGTGTTGGCGGCAAGCTTTGCGGGTATCGGGCTCAGCTTCCTGCTTTGCGCGGGGGCGGGTGGCTTTCACTGGTTCTTCTTCTGGCGGCTGGTCTCGGGGGTAGGCGGGGGGATCTTGATGGTCGTGGGTCCCTCGCTGGCGCTGGCGGCCACGCCCCCGGAAAGGCGAACCCGTGTCGGTGCCCTGGTGTTTACCGGTATCGGGTTTGGAGCGCTGCTTTCCGCCCTCGTGGTGCCGTCACTGCTCGGGGTAAGCCTCTCGCTAACCTGGGGTGCGCTGGGGCTGCTCTGTTTGGCGGCTGGCCTGTCGTGCGACTGGGGAGTCACGCGCTTGCCCCCACGCCAAGTGGCAAGCCAGGCGGCAAGCCCGGTGGGTCATAGCCCCATTGGGTATGCGGGGGTAAAGTGGGTGGTGGTGCTGGTCATCGGCGCTTACGCGCTGGATGCGGTGGGGTTCGTGCCCCACACCGTGTTTTGGGTGGACTACCTCGCCAGGGAGCATGCCCTAGGCCATCAAGCCGCTTCCCTGCAATGGGGAATCTTCGGGCTGGGTGCCCTGTGCGGGCCGTTAATGGTGGGGGCGCTGGCCCAGCGCGTGGGGTGGCAAGGGGGCTTGATGATCGCCTTTACGGCCAAGGCCGCTGCCGTCATGCTCCCGGTGTTCTCGCTTGCCCTGCTCAGCCAGTCGGTTTCCTCGTTCATGGTGGGGGCGATGATTCCCGGCATCGTGGCCCTTACCTCTGGCCGCCTGGCCGAGCTGGTCGGGCCCACCGCCCACAAGCAGCTCTGGGGGCGAGCCACGGCCGCTTTCGCCGCCGCCCAGGCAGGGGCAGGCTATGCCATGTCGGCGCTGTTTGGCATGTGGGGCAGCTACACGCCGCTCTTCACCATCAGCGGCATGGCGCTTGCCCTTGGCTTGTTGCTGGTACTGATGAGCCGAGGCGTACAGCAGCGCCGCACACATCCTTCTGCCCAATAACCTAACAAGCACTATTCAGACAAAGGGAGGCAACCATGGAACTCTACCTGAACGCAACATCCCCCTATGCGCGGCTGGTGCGCATCGTGTTACTGGAAAAAGGCCTGATGAACGCCGTGACGCTCAAGTGGTGCGACCCCTGGGCCGACGACGCCGACCTTCTAAAGGCCAACCCCGCCGGGCGCATCCCCGCACTGGTAACGGAGAAGGGCACCACGCTCAGCGAATCCATGCTGATAGCCATGTACCTGGATAGCCTGGACAACGTAAAGCCCACCCCGCCCATGCTGCCCACCCCGTTGAGTGACGTGTTGCACTTGGCAGGCCTGGGCCAAAACCTCATGGATGCCGCATTCACCACCGTGATTGCCCGCAAACACTATGGCCCCGAGATCGACCAGAGCGAGCTGGGCCAACGCCGGGCAAGGGCCATGCAGCGGCTGTTGGAGCAACTGAATAGCGAGCTGAGCGGCAAGCCCACGGTCGCATCGATCCACCTGGGCGACATCGCCATCGCCGTCGCGCTGGAATACCTCGCCTTCCGGCTGCCAGAGATACGCTGGAAAGAAGCGCACCCCCAGCTTGCCGCGTGGCATGCGTCTGTAACCGCGCGGGCAAGCTTCCAGCAAACCGCCTTCACCTAGCCACCGTGGGAGGTGGCTTCAGCCCGCGACCACTCTCCCAAAGGTGAACCCGCCCCGTGGGAGGTGGCTTCAGCCCGCGACCAATCCCCCCAGAGGTGAACCATCCCCGTGGGAGGCGGCTTCAGCCCGCGACCATTCCAGCGTGCAGCGGTAGCGTGGAAGTGATGGCTCACCTTCCTCCCAAAGCATCCATGATCGACTAAAAACTAAGCTTTCGAGGTAGGCTTAACCCATGTTTGCTGCTAGGCTCAAAGTATTAGAGCGAATAACGCCGCAGGGACAACACGATGCAGAATGCCCGCATAACGCTTCACCCAAGCAAGCAGCGCATGCAAGTGCGGGTGGATGGCATTCTGCTAGCCGACTCCACCAATACGCTGGAACTCCGCGAACACGGCTACCCACCACGCCACTACTTCCCACGTGAAGACGTGCGGATGGACTTACTTACCACTTCGGAAACGACCACTTACTGCCCGTTTAAAGGGCATACGGTGTATTTTTCGCTGGGTGAAAGTCGAGATGTTGCTTGGAGTTATGAGGAGCCGGTTGAGGGTGTGGAGGCTATTGCGAGTAGGGTGGCGTTTTATGGAGATGTAAACAAATGACGCTTTTCGACCCTGAGCAGACATGCTAGCAAAGGCAACGTGTGCGTTTTCTCATATTCCACACGCACGAAAGGCTGTGCATAAAGCTGATTTTCAATTGATTGCCAGTGAATTGCTTAAGTTAATGCATGCTAGATGTTCGATCAGTATGAATTATAGGAGTAGCAATGGCCATTAATATACGCGACTTACGATCAGCATCTAGTCGCTCGGGAAGTGTTGTTGTAGCTAAATCGCTCACCGAAGCTTTAGCTAAAAAACAGCAAACGGCCTTTTTATGCCACAGCCACAAAGACCGCGAGCTAGCTAAAGGCCTTCAAGTTCTAATGAAAGAAAATGGATGGGACTTGTACATTGACTGGGAAGATAGCGAAATGCCGAGCACTCCCAACAAGGAAACTGCAAACAAAATTAAGGCAAAAATATTGTCTACAGGCTGGTTCTTGTTTTTAGCAACTGACAATTCAACTCAATCACGCTGGTGTCCTTGGGAAATTGGTTTTGCTGATTCAGCAAAAGGATACGATAAGATCTTAATAGTTCAAACAGAAGATGATTATGGAACTTGGTATGGAAACGAATATCTTCAGCTGTATAAGAAAATAGATAAAGGAAGTAATAACCAGACGGGTAAGACTGGTTATGCTGTGTTTGATGCGGGTACAAACTCTGGGACTTGGGTAGAAAATCTATAAAGGAAATAAAATGGCTAAAATTCCTGTTTTTTATAGCTTCCATTTTGACAATGACGTAATGAGAGTCCAACAAATACGTAATATTGGTAGCATTGAGGGTAATCCACCTACTACTCCAAATGAATGGGAAACACTAAAGCGAACAGGTAAGCAAGCTGTTGAAAATTGGATAAATCAAAATATGAAGTACAAACGATGTATTATTGTTTTGATTGGTAGCGAAACCGCTTCAAGACCGTGGGTAGAGCACGAAATCATCAAGGCATGGAATGATGGTAAAGCTTTACTAGGCATTTATATTCATAACCTCAGGTGTCCAAGAAATGGGACTAGCAAAAAGGGAAAAAATCCGTTTGATCTGATCAAGTTTAATGATGGTAGATTAATGTCAAGCGTTGTACCTTGTTATGATCCTAATTCTTTGAATGCGTATCAAGATATATCAAATAATATCTCAAGTTGGATTGATAATGCTATTAAAAATAAAGTAAATTGAGATGATTGGTGAGTGTGTTAAAGCAAATATAGAAACAGCATCAATTTGAACACATTCAGGCATCCTAATGGTTTTGTCGAAGATTACTTTGGGTATCCTTGACGGCTTATAAACCCCTAAACTTTTGACAGGCTCGCATTACATGACGTGCACGGACAGCACATTCCAAGGTGAACTGCAGTCGCTACGGGGTGAGGAATGAGGATTGTCAACGAACTGGAGCAAGGGATGACACGAAAAACATTTTTCTCCTTCCATTATCAGGAAGATGTGTGGCGCGCCTGGAATGTCAGGAACTGCCTGGTCGTCAGCGAGGATCAAGAGGTAGATGGCTTCTTTGATGGCAGTGTGTTCGAAGCATCAAAGAAAGAAAGTGATGAAGCGCTCAAGACCTTTCTTCGTCATGGCCTAAAGAATACCTCTGTGACTTGCGTGCTTGCCGGTCAGGACACCGCTGCCAGGAGGTGGGTACGGTATGAGATCGTACATAGCGTCTTGAAGGGCAATGGGCTGCTCACTGTCGATATCCATGGCTTAAGAAACAACGCGAAGGAGTTGGGAGTGAAAGGCACAGATCCACTGGCTGAAGTGGGTGTCTATCTCGTCAACGACAAGATTTATTTCGCGGAGCTCGAGGGCGGTAAATGGGTGAAGTACTCGGACTACATCTCCGCCATCCCAGCCTCTGATTTGTGGTTTGACGCCCCTGCCAGCAACACGGTTGTTAAGCTATCCAAACACTGCATGAGATACGACTTCACGGCTCAAAACGGCCGGGAAAACATCGCTGGCTGGATCGAAACCGCAGCTACCTTAGCCAGTCGTTAGAAATACGAAACGAGGCGTACTAGCTTGCAGAAATCGACATTTCATATCACTAGGTATTACACATGGCAGTCACTCAGCGCCTAGCCGGCGTTAGGATTCACCTGTCCGGGTCGAACCAAGAATTACAAGCAGACATCACTGATTTCGTACAGAAATTTGCAGCGAAAGTTTTCAATGAAGGAGGCTCCATTGTTCATGGGAGTCATCCTTCGTTCACTGAACCGCTACGCAGAGCTGCAGAGGATTTCATCCAGGCGGGTGGAAACAAGGGGGCGCTTACCTTAGTGCGGGCTAAGCGCTACTCAACTGATCAATACACTGCTGAAATTGAAAAGCAGAGAGTATTCGCTTCTGTGGAGATTGTGCCTGCAGATAGCAGCGATGGTCCGGCCGCAGAAGGCCTGACCCCAATGCGTGATTGGATGGCTGATCGTTCCGACGCCATTATCTGCGTCGGTGGTGCATGGTGGAACATTAATAAAGCAAAAGCAGGCGTTCCCAATGAACTGGATACGATGCTTGAACTCGGAAAGCCAGGATTTGTCGTCGCTGGTTTTGGCGGGGCTATCGCAGGTTATCTCAAGGAAGACCCGTCGTTATTATCTCGTCTGCGTAACGGGCTATCGCCCGAAGCGAATGCGACCATTGCCAACAGTACATCGGTTGACCAAGTCATAGGGCTGATCGTCGACCAACTGAAGAACCTCCCGCTTACTCGCCGTAACGTATCGCGCGGCCGCAACTTCCGTATTTTGGCGCTTGATGGAGGAGGGCTCAGAGGTACCTTCACCGCGGCAGTCTTGGCCAAGTGGGACGACATGCTGAAGGCTGGTGGTGGGAACGACCTTATTTCACACTTCGACCTGGTGGCAGGCACATCCACGGGCGCGATCTTGGCTATTGGCCTAGCCATGGGCTTGAAACCAAATGAAATCCTTGAGTTTTATGAGGAAAAGGGTCCCCAGATTTTTCCGAAGGATCGGAAACTGCGGCACTGGCTCAAATCCAAGCATGATTCAGCCACACTTCGAGGACTGCTGACAGATGTGTACGGGGACAAAACGTTGGAAGCAGATTCCCGCTGCCGCTTGGTGATTCCCACTGTTAGGGCCAAGCAAGGTCAGGCAGAGGCGATCGTCACCCCGCACAGCCCAGATCGAACCGCTTACCGAGGTATTTCAGCCGTCGATGCTGCACTGGCTTCCTCCGCTGCACCTACCTATTTTGATGAAGCTACCTTCGGTGGGCCTATCGCGTTGGAGACGTTTCTGGATGGAGGTGTCTGGGCCAATAACCCCATCCTCCCGGCGTTGGCGGAAGCGGTTCGATACTTGAAAATCCCTTTAGACAGGATTGATGTACTGAGCATTGGCACTCTCAGTAGCGAAAGCGACTTCACTGAGCAGCTAGGAAAGGGCAAGGCAGGTTGGGCACCTCACAGCGTCGATCTCTTTTTCGCTGCCCAAGAGCATGGTGCTTTGGCACTAGCAGAAAGTTTCCTAGGACCGACACGTCATGTGCGTGTTAATCAGCAAACCCCTGTCGAAATCAAAATGGATGATGCCGAGGCCATACAGGAAATGGTGCAACGTGGCAATGAGGCTGGCAAAGAGCACTTTGCTGAGGTGCGCTCCAGATTCTTTGATGGCCAACATGTTGATCGGTGGGAGCGGTTCTGAGAATGCACGGGCACTCGAGAGATAGTGTCTCGGCGCCCGTTTGGTTACTAACGTTTCATTGAAACTGATAGCGAGGCTTTCATGTCATTTATCTATCATCTTGCTATCTTGGGTGCTCCTTCGGCTGAGCAAGTCTCTGAGCTTGAAACGGCTGTAACAGATGCGGTTTCTGGGTTTGGCTTGAGGTTGGGCCAAGAGATCGGGTGGGAGGTAGTTCCTGCTGACTTCACTCCTCAACAGCGAAGATCGGCTGCTGTTGTATTTTTCGGCGGTGTAGACGCAGATCACCCCAGTCTACCAAGCTTGCTGAGAGGCGGTGTTCCTGTTGTCCCAGTCGTGCCTGACCTAGGTCGAGTTGCAATGGAAGTCCCCGAAATCCTTCGGCCATTGAATTGTATGTCGTACGCAAATGGTGGGGCGAAACGGGTAGCCACTGCGCTCTTGGAATGTGCAGGTTTGCTTCCGAAGCAACGTCGGGTATTTGTCAGTTATCGACGGGACGAGGCTAGCCAGGCGGCGCTGCAGATGTTCGACGCGCTCTCTGCCAGGCATTTCGACGTTTTCCTAGATACTCGTAGCATCGCACTGGCAGAAGATTTTCAGACCATGCTGTGGCATCGGCTTTGCGATTCTGATGTGTTGCTGATGCTCGACACGCCTGACTATTTCAACAGTCGATGGACTGCTGCAGAGTTTGGAAGAGCGCTTGCCAAGGGTATCAGTGTTCTTCGAGTAGGGTGGCCTGAAGCCCAGTGCTCCGCTCGCTTGGCAACTGCAAGCCTCGCTGAGCTTGATACAAGTGAGCTAGATGCTGCATCAGGACGGATTAGTGATCACGCGATTGATCGTATTTGTCTCCAGCTTGAGGAAATCCGCAGCGAAAGTCATGCAGTGAGAACCGTTAACCTAGTGAGCAATCTACGAATAGGAATTGAGGCTATAGGTGGTGAGGTGATCGGTATGGGCACCGGTCGAGGGACTCGAGTACGCCTTCCCGATGATCGGATGGTTGTGGTCTACCCAACGGTAGGTGTGCCGACCTCCACGACAATGCACGAAGCTTCAATAAGCTCTCCTGACGAATCCGTAGCCATACTCTATGATCATGTAGGCCTACATCCTCAGTGGTTGAGTCACCTTGACTGGCTAGGCCAGCACATTCCGGCGACGCGCTGGGTCAAGGCTTGTGAAGCTGGCTGGCAATTTGCAGATTGGAGGGCATAGGAATGGGCGCGATTTTCCTTTCAGCAAGCATACCCGTGATTGGACGAGGGAAATACTATGAGACCGCTGCCCCGTTTCTTATCCAGTGTGCCGTTCGCGAGCTGGCGATCGCTACCGTTCGTCGACACAAGATTGTGTGGGGCGGCCATCCTGCAATTACCCCTATGATTTGGAGCATCTGCGAAGATCTAAGGGCAGACTACACAGACTCAGTGATCCTGTATCAAAGCCGCTTTTTCGAGGGTAACTATCCGGAAGAAAATCAACGGTTTGACAACGTAATTTACACCGATCCCGTACCTGGCGACATCAAGGGTAGCTTACAACTGATGCGAGAACAGATGCTCTCTAGGGAAGATTTGATCGGAGCCGTGTTCATTGGTGGGATGGATGGCGTTGAAGTTGAATACGACATTTTCAGGCGGCTCAATCCTGAGGCTTTCATTCTTCCAGTTGCCGCACCAGGTGGTGCAGCGCTTAATCTTGCTCGGGATAAAGGCTATTTTACTGGGCGGGAGCTCGAAGACGTAGATTTCGCCACGCTATTTAGTCGTTACTTACCTGCCTAATAGTCGTAACGTCAGGCCCAGTGTTTTTTTGATCCAGGTTGAAGTCGTCTCTGGTCTCTGGTCTCTGGTCTCTGGTCTCTTGTCATCGAAATTGAAGCAAATGTGCGACACATCGGTAAGTGCTACCAATACAGATAAATACGCTTGGATTGCTCTTCGTCTTCCAAATGCGATTGAAAAAGCAACCCGTATCCGTAAATCAAGCTCATACTAAAGAAATCACTGTAGGTCAATTATGGCAGGCGTTGTGAAAAGAAAATATCAATCCGAGACAATGAGGTTGAAAAAATCGTTTACTAGGCCTTTGAACTTAATTTCAGAAGCTTTACCTGCTGAGTATGATAAGTATTTACTATTAAAGATGTTTAAAGAGTTGTTTCCGATAATGTGGAGTGAATTGATTCAACGATATGAAAAATATGATAGTAAAGATAAATTTCTAGCTAAAGTTGGCAAGAAGAAAAGGTACTATCATGATCAGCCTGAAGTATTTTTCTTTAACTTGTCAAAAGTTAAACATATGATTTCAAATGGTCAGCGTAAGAAGCATGAGATAAGTTTTAACGAGAAAAGTGCTCAGTTGGCTTATCATGCATTGTTAGATAAAGCAAATAAAAATAAACGTACTCATGAAAGCAAAATGTTATCTACAAATAAAGACTTGCAACTCGTGGAGCCACTATATATTGATGCTTTTATTTCTGCTTATCATAAGAAAGGCATAACAGTCCAAGGTAAAATAGAAATTTTTCATGAGCTGAAAAAATACAATAGCGGTAAAGTGATAGAGTTTTTCCAAAAGCTTAATGATAGTGAAAAAAATAATCAAATTAGAAGAATGGCATTTGAACATCTTCAAAAATTAGGTTTTTTAGTTAGTTTGAGAAAGAATTTCAAAGGAAAAGTCAAATCTTATAACACAGAAAGAGACATATTTAATGTTTCTCCAGAGGATTTGTATCAGAGGCTAGAGTCGAACACTGTGCAGAATAAAAAGTCATTCCATGTTTTTATCTCGCATAGTTATCAGGACTCTAGCTTAGTGCGAAAAGTTAAGTCGTGTCTTAATAATCATGGCCTGACTGTATATTGTGATTGGACAAGTGATAATGACTTTCTAAAGAGAGATTTAGTAAGTGACTACACTAAGATGGTGTTAAAGAAACGAATTGAACAATCAAAGTCTATAGTTTTTCTGCAAACTAATAATACTGTAAATGCTAAAGGTTTACTTTCATCTCCGTGGGTTTTAATGGAGATAGAGTATGCGTTGTCAATTGGCAAGCCAGTATATAGTTTGAACTTTTCTAACATTAATGAGCTTTTTGAAAAAATTAATTTCGAAATTGATGGTGATGTCGAAATTAGTAGTGATGAAATTAGCAAAATACACACATGACAATGTAATCAAGCTTGGGATAAAATATTTTATTAGTAAGTTTTTTGTTAATTTTAAACAAGCATTTTATCTGCTTAATGAGGCGTTAATCAGAGGCATCTAAAAGTCTGCTTATGGCCGAAAACCGACACTATCAGCGCTAATAGTGTCGGTTTGAACTAACCCCCAACCCCACTCACCCTAACCACCTCCCTCACCACCGCCTCATTCAACACCCCGCGCTTGGCTTCCACCACCGTGAGCCATTCGCGGGCGCGGGTGATGCCGGTGTACACCAGCTCGCGGGTCAGAATGGGGTTCAGCGTCGGCGGGAGCAGTAGGGCGGTGTGCAAGAACTCCGAGCCTTGGGATTTGTGAACCGTCATCGCAAACACGGTTTCCACCGCGTGCAGGCGGGAGGGCAGCACCCAGCGGATGGGCTTTGCGGGGTCGCTGGCGGCACTTGATGAAGGAAAGGCCACTCTCAATAGCTTCTGCTGTGGATTGCGCGGGTCTGGCACGGCTAGGGTGATGCCGATATCGCCGTTCATCAGTTTTAGGCCGTAGTCGTTTTGGGTCACCAGAACCGGGCGGCCTTCATACCAGCCTTTCTCTAGCGTGTAGTCACTGCCGAACAGCAGCTTTTCGCGGCGCAATGTGCTGGCGATGCGCTGGTTTAAGCCTTCTACTCCCCAAGGGCCTTTGCGCAGCGCGCACAGCAGTTGGAAGTGGCTGTAGGCGCTGAGCACCTCGCTGGCCCAGGCGTTATATATGGCTGGGTTCTCTTCGAAGGGTTCCCCCCGTGGGCGCTGGGCGTGCAGCACGTTGAGGTAGTGGCGGTAGCCGGTGGGTGGGGCGATGGGCTGGCCGTTATGGTCGCGGCGGTCTTCGCCGTTATTCAGAAAACTGCTCGGGCTGCCGTGAATCACCAGCTTGTCCAGTGCGGCGTCGTCGTTCATGACCAGGTGGTTCAGGTCTGGGTAGCCGTGGCGCAGCACGGCGATTACCGCCTGCTGTTTTTCGCGGTCACTCTGCGCATGGCTTGGCTGGTTAATGGCTTTGGCGAGTTGGCCGATGCCGCTGTGTTCATTAAAGCGGTGGCTTACCCTCAGCATGGTAATGGCTTGGTCGAGCGGTTGGCCTTCGGGGTCGATGAACTGCTCAGGCAGCGGCTGGCCGGTGGCCTGGGCTAGCCAGTCGGCGGTGGCCGGGGTGTAGTGGGCGGCATCGGCGCGGCGGCATAGGTCGCCGAGTACCGAGCCAGCCTCTACCGAGGCGAGCTGGTCTTTATCCCCCAGTAAAATGCACTGGGCGTGGGCGGGCAGAGCACTGAGGGTGGCCGCCATCATCTCGATATCCACCATCGAGGCTTCGTCGATCACCAGTACATCCAGCGCCAGCGGGTTGGCGGCGCCGTGGCGGAAGTGGCGGGTGTCGGGGCGTGCGCCGAGCAGGCGGTGGAGGGTGGTCACTTCTGTGGGGATGGTGGCTTTTAGCTGTTTTGTGGCTGAATCATCGTCGAGGCGTCGAACCGCAGCTGAAGCGGCCTCCCACAAAGCTTTCTCCTTTAGAGCACCTTCTGACAAAGCTTCATCCTGCATGGCTTTATCACCTTCAGCTTCTTCCCTCTTTGCTCCTTGCAACAAAGTGGTTAGGTCAGTGAAGGGGAGTTTTGCGACCTGCCCGGCGATGGATTCGTTCAAGCGGGCGGCGGCTTTGCCGGTGGGGGCGGCTAGGCGGATGCGCAGCGGCTGGCTGGGGTGCTGGGCCAGTTGCAGGGTTTGCAGCAGGGCGAGCAGGCGCACCACGGTGGTGGTTTTGCCGGTGCCGGGGCCGCCGGTAATGATGCCGAAGCGGTTGCGGGCAGCCAGGGCGCAGGCGGTTTTTTGCCAGTCTAGGCCGCTGCTTTGCTTGAAAAGGATGTTCAGGGCTTGGGGGAGTAACCCAGGGTGACTGGCGTCACCCGTCGCCCAATGAATTGGCCTCCCACCTTTGCTTTCTGTGCCTGTACTTGCTGTGTCTATGTTTTCTAAACCAGTGCTGGTCGTTTCCAGGCGTGCGGCGATGTGTTGGTGCAGGCTTTGTTCGTACTGCCAGTAGCGGCGCAGGTAGAGCCGCGTGTTGGGGGAGCCGTTGGCTGAGTGAGTGGTCACTACGACCAGCGGCGTGTTGCCGGGGCCTTCGCTGGTGAGCAGCGGGTGGTGCAGGGCGGCTTGCCATTCGCTAAGCGTGAGCGTGGCCAGCACGTCGCTGGGTAGCGGCGGCGGGTCGGTGAGGTCGTCCCCTTCGGGGGGTAGCGAAAGGGCGAAATCCGGCGCGTTGAGCGTGGCGTTAATATCCAGGCATACGTGGCCGCGGCCTAGCTGGTGGCTGGCAAGTGCTGCCGCCAGTAGCAGCAGCGTGGGGGCGTCCGTGGCTTCACTGGCTAAAAAGCGCACCAGGGCGCGGTCTAAATCCCGCAGCCAGCCTCGCGCTACCCAGCGTTCGCACAGGGCCAGCAGTTCCGGAGTGCTGCTGAGTGCCGGGTGGGCGCTGGCGGCTTCGCCGAACATATCGAAGGTGTGGGTGTCGTGCTGGCGGCTCATGCCGTGGCCTCCTGCTGGGTGGCGTGTGGCTCGCCTGCAAACAGGCTGTCCAGGGCTTCGATGAGTTCAACCGGGGCGGGTTCGCCCACTACGCCGCGCCCGGGGCTGCGGCTGCCGCGTAGAAATACCGTCATCGAACCGCCCAAGTGCTGGTGTGGGTCGTAATCCGGCAGGCGCGCTTTTAACAGCCGGTGCATGGCGAGTAGGTAGAGCGCGGCCTGCAGGTCGTAGCGTTTGGCGAGCAGCGCGTGGCGCAGGGCCTCGGGTTCGTAGGCGCTGTCGTTGGGGCCTAGGTAGTTCGATTTCCAGTCCAGCACGTAAAAGCGCCCCTGGTGCTCGAAGGCCAAGTCAATGAAGCCTTTCAGCATGCCGTTCAGGGTATCGGCATCCAGCGCGGGGCGCTCTACCCCTGGCAGTAAGTGCTTGCTCACCAGCGCATCGATGGCTTGGGTGTTCACCCGCTTGGCGGCAAACCAGAACTCTAGCTCTACTTGGTAGCTTTCCAGCTCATTCAGCGCCACGCTTTGCGGGGTGGGCGCGGCCAGCGGTAGCGGCGTGGTGAGCAGGGCGCTTAGCCAGCCCGCCAGCGGTTCTTGCCACGCTTGCCAGCCGCGTAGCTGCACCCGCCGCCACAGCATATCGTTGAGGGCGTCCATATCGTTGGCGGCGGTATCGAAGCCTTGCTTGCCCGCCCACTCCAGCAGCCCGTGCAGAAAGGTGCCGGGGCCGGGGCCGCGTGGAAACTTATGTAAGTGAAACGCTTCTAGTTGAGATCGTTCTTGAGACAGTTCTTGGGGTTCATCCAGCACTTCAAACGCGGTGGCTTCCTGGGCGGTGGTGGGTTCCAGCGGTGGCAGCACCGGGGCGGTGAGCGTGCCGGAAAGCCGCAGCGCGGAGTAGCTGGCAATCCACCAGTGCTCTTTGGCGGGGCGCGTGGGCGTGCGGGCGTGGCCCAGGGCGCTGCTTTCCGCCACGGGCGTCACGCGATCAGCGGTGGGCGCGGGTGGTTGGTGAATCTGTATCTCGCTGCCTTCCACCAGTTCGTCGAGCGCTTTATTGAGCGCCTCCGGTGACAGGGCATTGCCGCCTTTTAGCAGGTAGCCCAGCGCGCTGTTCTCCAGGCCTTTCAGCGGGGCTAGCCCCAGCCAGGTGGCGTGGCGGGCGCGGGTAAGCGCGACGTAGAGTTTGCGCAGGTCTTCCCCCAGCCGTTCGCGGTCGGCGGTGGCGAGTATCGCGTCATCCGCTTCTAGGCTGAGCTGTAGGTTGCCCTCGCCGTCGTGCCAGCGTAGCGGTACGTCCTCGGCTTTGACCGGGCGGTGGTTGGCGATGAAGGGCAGGAACACCAGCGGGTACTCCAGCCCTTTGGATTTGTGGATGGTGACCACCTTGACCAAATCCGCGTCGCTCTCCAGGCGCAGCTTGTGGCTGTCGCCGTGGCTTTCCGGGTCGGCAATGGCGTCAAATAGAAAGCGAATCAGCGCGTGTTCGCCGTCCAGTTCGGCACTGGCCTGCTGCAGCAGTTCGCCCAGGTGCAGCAGGTCGGTGAGCAAGCGCTCACCCTCTTCAAACTCTGCTAGCAGGCGGGCGGGAATATCAAAATCCACCATCATGCGGCGCACCAGCGGCAGTACGCCTTGGCGCTGCCACAGGCGGTGGTAGTGGCTGAACTGCTCTACCCGCTCTTCCCAGGCCAGCTCGTTTTGCTGCAGGTGGTCCAGCTCCGCCAAGCTTAGCCCCAGCACCGGCGTGGCCAGCGCGGCTCGCAGGTGCGCTTCGGCCTGGCGGGAGCTGGCTAGCGGCTCGGCGCAGGCGCGCAGCCAGCGCTCTACCTGGGCGGCCATAGGCGAGCTAAACACCTTATCGTGATCAGAAAGATACACGCTCTTCACCCCACGGCTGGCCAGCGCTTGGCGAATGGCGCGGGCTTCCTGCAGTCCGTTCACCAGCACCGCCATATCCGAGGGTTTGAGCGGGGTGAGCGTGTCGTCGGTTTTAAAGCCGCTCTCGCCTTTTTGCCCTGCGCTGAGCAGTTCCGCCATGTAGGAGGCGCAGCGTTCGGCCATCTCGGTTTGGTAGGCGGTTTTGGAAAGCGGCTCGTCGGCTTCCAGCGGCCAGAGCGTCATGGCGGGCAGCGGTTGGCCCTGGTGAACAAGCCGTTCGTGGCGGCCTTTGGCCTCTACCGGCAGAAACGGCAGCGGGTTGTCGCCGCCTTCTTCGCGGAACAGAAACGCCCCGGCCGGGTGCTCATCGGCGTAGCGGAAGCAGTGGTTCACCGCCTCTACCATGGCGCGGCTGGAGCGGTAGTTGGTGCCCAGCGTTACGTGGCGGCCTGCGGTATCTTCGCGGGCTTTTAAGTAGGTGAAAATATCCGCGCCGCGAAAGGCGTAAATGGCCTGCTTGGGGTCGCCGATCAGCAGCATGGTGGCGTCTCGGCGGGGCTTAGCGACCTCATACACCGCGTTGAAAATGCGGTACTGGATGGGGTCGGTGTCCTGGAATTCGTCGATCAGCGCCACGGGGAACTGGCGCAGTATCTGCGCGGCCAGGGCCTCTTTGTTGGGGCCTTGCAGGGCGCGGTCCAAATGGGTGAGCAGGTCGTTAGGGCCCATTTCGGCGCGTCGCTCTTGCTCCCGCTCCAGGCGCACTTTGCACCACTGCACGGCGTGAATCAGCAGGTCATTACGCGGCTCGGGCAGGGCGTTCAGTGCGGCGGGCAGCTCGGCCAGCGCTTCCCAGGCAGCCGGGCAAGGGGGCGCGCCCTCTTTCCATATCTCGGCCATGCCGTCTGGGGTGAGGCGTTTCCAGGCGGCATCGGTGAGTGCGGGGCGGGTGGCGTCGCTGTCGCACCACTCCCGCAGCGCGCCTAGCCAGTTGGCACGGCTTTTGGCGTTGAAGCTTTGGCCTTTGAAGGCTTTGCGCTTGGCGGCGTCTTCTAGTGCGGGCACTAGGTCATCCAGCCAGGCAGGCCAGGGGGCTTTTAACTCGGTTAGGCGTGCGCTGCGTTCGGCCTGGGCGGCGCTTAGGGTTTGCTCGGGGGCGGGGCGCGGGCTGCCCAAGGCCTCGCTTTCGGCCAGCAGTTTGCGCACTTGCCCGTGGAGCTGGTCCGGCGATTTCCAGTAGCCGGTAATGCTGCCCAGCGCTTCGGCGTCCAGCGGGTAGTAGAAGGTGCGCCAGTAGTCGCGCACTACCTCCTGCTCCAACTCTTGCTGGTCGTTTTCCAAATTGAGCGAGAACAGGCTGCCGCTATCGAAGGCGTGCTCGCGCAACATGCGGTAGCACCAGCTATGAATAGTGGAAACGGCGGCTTCGTCCATCCACTCGGCAGCCAGCTCTAAGCGGCGGGCGCAGGCGGGCCACGTGGCCTCGGGGTATTGGCTGCGCAGTGCTAGAAGCAGTGAGTCTTCACCCTGATGACGAAACACCGCCGCCGCTTCCACCAGCCGGTGGCGGATACGTTCGCGTAATTCTTGCGTGGCGGCGTTGGTAAACGTGACCACCAGGATTTCCGGCGGGGTGAGCGGGCGTACGAAGGCGGTGTCGTCTTCACTGTGCTGCCCGCCCAGCACCAAGCGCACATACAGCAGCGCAATGGTGAAGGTTTTCCCCGTGCCCGCGCTGGCTTCAATCAAACGGCTGCCGTGAAGCGGCAGCGTCAGCGGATTCAGCGGGGCGGGCTGGCTCATTCTCATTCTCCGAACATCACGGCAGGCGGAAAGCAAAGCGCCTTTGGCGGGTAGCCAAAGGCACCGGCACTATATCGCGTTGCCAAGAGCTGGGCAAAAGAGCAAAGCAGCGTTAGAGGCTGGTTTGAAAGACTGTGTCGAATTCGTTAGAGAAGTCTTGGGTGGCGGGAAAAATGCCCAATTGTTCAGCACTCCATGTCACTAGTCTTTTTGAGGTAACAAGGAGAACGTCGGCAAGTTCGTTCAGCAAGTTAAAGTGCTCTGCTATTTGTGCATAGTGCGTCGAGTAATCATGAGCGGCAATATTGCGAATAGCGCGGCAGCGCTGCCAGTCACTGGTAGCGTCCACGACGCCCTGCTTTTCGAACAGCGAAAGGACTTTGAGAAAGCTGTCAGTAGACTCCCCTGCCAACAGAGCGCTGTGCCGCATAGCAGAAGCAATGGAGTCCTGTAGCTTGGCAAACCGCTCATTGATAGCGGCCAGTGTTTCAAAAAGGTCGACATCTTTTTTATGGTCGGCTAACCAATCACCGTCCAAAGGCCATGTGACTTTTTTGCGTGATTGATGAAGAAACCAAGCGCAGCGCTGAATGGCTTCAAGCAGCTGCGCCAGATAGCGCTGCTGTTCGCTAAGTACATCCTGGCTCATGCGGCTACCTCAAGCGTCATTGGCCGTGACTGGGCGAGTGCAATGGCTTGAAACGGAGTAGGTTCAGCTGTTGTGACGTAGGTCACGATATCGAACGGTAGCTGGAGGCGTTGTTCTAGCGCCATTTTGAGCTCAGCACAGGCGAGTAGCGGGATGGCGTTGGGGGATATAAGCAGCAGATCGACATCGCCGCCTCGCTTACTATCATCTAGCCGCGAGCCGAAAACATGCACTGCCACCGAAGGCCCCACAAACTCACGGACGCCTGACAGAATAAGCTCGCGCTGTGATTGCGAAAGACGCATGGAGTCCGCTCCTAGTGATAAACCGGTGTTTAAATGGTAGCACTCTACTCACGATAGCAGATAGCCGCTCTCCCACCTGCTAGCCATAGCAAACAGGGGTTAGGCTGTGAGGTATCGTCGCCAACTGGTAATCTAGCGGGCTAGCCGCTCTTGGCGATCTGTTGATGCTGGTGAAGGGATCTCATGCTGACCTCGCTTCTGGATAACGATTTTTACAAGATCACGATGCAGAATGCCGTGATTAAACGCTTCCCCTATGCCCATGCCCGCTACGCGTTTATCAATCGTGGCGAGCATGCGTTTCCTGAGGGTTTTGGTGAGGCGCTGCGCGGTGAAGTGGATCGCATGGTGACGCTGCGCTTGTCGGATGAAGAGAAGCGCTACCTGCAAACCACCTGCCCTTACCTAGACCCCACCTATCTCGATTTTCTGGCGGGCTTTCGTTACGACCCCAGCGAAGTGACGATCGAGCAGCAGGGCAGCGAGCTCTCGGTGGTGATGGAAGGCCCCTGGTACCGCACCATTTTGTGGGAAGTGCCGCTGATGGCGCTGATTAGCGAGCTTTGGTACCAACTGCGCGGCGTGAGCGTGTCGGAAGATGACGAAGCGCTCATCGAGCAGCGCACGCGAGAGAAAATCGAACTGTACCGCCAGCACGGGCTGAAGATTGCCGAGTTCGGCACCCGTCGGCGTTTCTCGTTTGCGGTGCACGACCGAGTCGTCAAAGCGCTGCGCCACTACGGCGGCGAGGCGTTTAGCGGCACCAGCAACGTGCTGCTGGCCATGCGCCACGGGGTGAAGCCCATCGGCACCCACGCCCATGAGTGGTTTATGTTCCACGGCGCTCGCTTTGGTTTCAAAATGGCCAACAGTTTGGCGCTGGAGCACTGGGTGGACGTGTACCGGGGGGATTTGGGTATCGCGCTGACCGATACCTTTACTACCCGCGCCTTTTTCGAGAGCTTCGATAAGAAGTTCGCCAAGCTGTTCGATGGCGTGCGCCACGATAGCGGCGACCCGATTGAATTTGCCGATGCCACCATTGCCCACTATCAGCGCCTGGGCATTAACCCGCTGAGCAAAACCATTATCTTCTCCGATGCCCTCACGCCTGAAAAAGTGGAGCGCATCCGCGCCTTCTGCCAAGGACGGATTGGCATGGCCTTTGGCATTGGCACCAACTTCACCAACGATATTGGCGTAGCGCCCATGAACATGGTGATCAAAATGGTCGAGGCCCGCCCTGAAGGTCAGGGCTGGCTGCCAGTGGTGAAGCTGTCCGATGTGCCCACTAAGAACACCGGCGACCCGGAGATGATTGCGTTGGCGAAGAAAGTGCTCAGTATGGGCAGCTCATAGCCGCTTGGCTTTACTCTTTTTTGCCTTTAACAGCGAAAAAGAGCGGGGCGTAGAGCGCTTCCACCAATGTGGCAAAGGTGTGCCCGTTGGCTTGCTCGAAGAACAACCGCTCGAAGCGGGGCCACTGGTGGCTTAAATACGCGCTTTGGGCTACTTCACCGGTTTGGTAGCGGCCGCCTTCATAGGCGGTTTCAGCGGCGGCGTAGGCGTCGCTGTCTCGGCCTTTTTCTTGCGCCATGTCTGGTGTGCCTTGCTTACTTAGCCAAGCAAACGCGGCTTGCGGTGCGAGCGGTAGCGGGGTTTCTAGGCCCGCTTGCCACGCGGCTAGCTGGGTTTTCAAGTGCTGGCGGGCGGTCTCGGCATCCACCGGCGCTAACGTGACATGACCCGCTTTGGAGAGCAGTTGCGTCGTCATCGGGCCATCCAGGTTGCCCGCTAGGTGCGCAACCCAAGGGCGCAGCAGGTGGCTCCAGCGGTACTGGCCGCGCCCGCTGCCTTGGCTAATCAGGCTGCTACTGAGTAGCAGCAGGCGGCAGCGGTGGCCTGCTTCATCCTGACGCAGTTCGCCCAGGGGCTCTTCCAATGTGAGGCCGTGGGCTTCGAAGTGAATCATGGTGTCGGGCAGGGTATGCGGCCACGCGTCTAGCGCTTCTTCGTAGGCGTTGAAAAGCGCCTCCATGGGTTCGGCGAGTGCCGCGCGCATGCGTTGGCCGAACGCGCCCATGGCCAGCACGCCTTGGCCTTGAAAGCGCTCCAGCGCCTCGTGCAATGCTTGCATGCGCGGCTGGCCGTTATCCACCGCGTGACGCTGGGCGGCAATCAGTTGGTCCTGGAGCTGCCAGTTTTGCAGGCCATCCAGGGCGAATGGCTCGGCGTCCAGCTCGGCAATCGCTTCCTGCTCGAAATAGACCCCCAAGCGAGTATTAAAGAAGCTGCGCACCGGCTCGCGCAGAAAGCCGCCCAGTTGCCCAAGCGAGAGGCTGGTGGGGGCGTTTTCCGGCGCTGGCAGCGTGCGGCTAGCGGCGGGTGGCGTGCGTGGGGCGTGCACCTCGCGCCATTCGTGGGCGTAGGTGAACAGCCGGCTTGCTGGGCTGTTGAAGTAAGCGCGGCTGAAAGGCTGCAGCGGATGCTCGGTGGTGAGTGTTTCCAGCAGCGGCGCGCCGTTTTCCGTTTGCCAGCCGGCTTCCAAGTGGTCGCGCAGTTGGCCCACCAGCACCGAGGGTGGCAGCGGCGTGTTATCAATCTGGCTGCGGCCGACCCAACTCACGTAGAGCTGGTCGCGGGCGGAGAGCAGCGCTTCCAGAAACAGGTAGCGGTCGTCTTCCCGGCGGGAGCGGTCGCCGGGGCGATAGTCGCTGCCCATCAGGTCGAAATCCAGCGGCGGCTGGGAGCGGGGGTACTCGCCGTCGTTCATGCCCAGTAGGCACACCCGCTTGAAGGGAATGGCGCGCATGGGCATCAGCGTGGCGAAGTTGACCGCTCCGGCCAAGAAGCGTTGGGAAAGGCTGTGCTCATCAATTTGCGCCAGCCAGTGCTCCCGCACCATGGAGAGCGGCAGCGGGTCGTTGAGTTCGGCTTCCCGGCTGCTTTCCAGCATCTGCTGCAAGCCGCTTTCCAGCTTGGTGAGCATGATGCTCTCTTGGGCGTCGTCGGTAAGAAAGAAGGTTTCCAGCAGTGCCCGCAGCCGCGCGACCCAGGTGGCGGCATCGGTGGGTTGGCAGAAGCTCTCCCAGGTGGCTTCGAGCTTCTCTAGCAGCGTCGCCAGCGGCCCAGCCAAGCCCGCTTCCAGACCGCCGATATCATCAAACGGTTCGATACCTTGCCACGCGTGGCCGTCGCCCACGGTGTAGCCTAGCAGCAGGCGGCGCAGGCCGAAGGCCCAGGTGTTCTGGCTCAGCCCGCCAGGCAGCTCCAGCCGCTGGCGCTGCTGGGCGTTCAGCCCCCAGCGGATGCCCGCGCCTTCCATCCAGCGCTCCAGCACCGGCAGGTCACGCTCTTCTAGGCCGAAGCGCTGGCGCAGGGCGGGGACATCCAGCAGGTCGAGTAAATCGCTCACCGACAGGCGCAGCTCCGGCAGCCGTAGCAGTTTTTCCAGCGCGATCATCAGCGGCAGGCGGTGGCGGCTGGCCTGGTCGGAGAGCGTGTAGGGAATATGCCGCGGGTCGTCTGTGGGCAGTTGGCCAAATACCGCTTCGATGTGCGGCGCGTAGCGGTCGATATCCGGCACCATGACGATGATGTCTCGCGGTCGCAGGTGCGGGTCGGCGCTAAAGGCGGCCAGCAGCTGGTCGTGGAGAATCTCCACTTCCCGCTGGGGGCCGTGGCCGATATGAAACACGATGGAGTCATCGGCAGCGGGCAGGGCGGGCCAGTGGCCTTGCGTTTCCGCCACGGGGCGCAGCTCGCGTATGTCGTCTTGCAGCTGGCTGAGCAGGCAGTGGCGATCCTCGCCGCTGAACGGCTCGAACATATCGATGCGCAGTGCCTGCTGCTCGAATAGGGTTTGGTAGTTGCCTGCGTCGTCGTGCTCATCGAGCAGGCGCAGGTAGTCGCGGCCCTGCTTGCCCCAGGCGGCTAGCAGCGGCTGGGCGTGCAGGTGCAGGGCGTCATCGGCATCGCCGGTGCCCAGTACATCCAGCGCTTCAGGCATGCCGGTTTTACGCCGCTGGCGGTAGCGCTGGGCGCGCAGCAGGTCTTTGTGCTCGATGATATCCGCCCAGTAGAACTGGCAGGGGTTGTGAACACACAGCACGATTTGGCAGCAGCGGGAGAGCGCCGCCAGTGCTTCCAGGGTTTGCTGGGGCAGCGATGAAATGCCGAAGATAATCAGCCGACGAGGCAGCCCCGGCGGGCAGTCTTGGCCTTCCAGGTGCTCGGTGGCCTTCAAGAAGCGCTGGTGAACTTGAGCGCGGCTGCTGTTCAACCCGGCATCGCCTTGGGTGGCAGCCACATCGTCACGCAGGATGCGCCAGAGTGCGGGCTGCCATCGCTGGTGCTCTTCCAACGGGCGGTGCTCGCCTCTGGCGGTAATCAACACATCGTGGCCGTTGGCCCAGGCATCCAGCCAGTCGGCGCGGTAGACCTGGTATTGGTCGAAGAGATCCGCCAGCCGCTCGGCCAGTTGGTAGTGCTTGCGCTGGTCACGGTCGATTTCTAGAAACTGCGCCAGCGGCTCAAACACCGGCTGCCCGGCCAGGGTAGGCAGCAGGCGCAGCAGCCGCCATACCAAGCGCGACTTATCGAACGGCGAGGTTTCCGGCACGGCATCGGCGTTTTGCGAAACGTGAGTGAGCACCGTGCGGTAGGCTTGCCATAGAAACCGCGCGGGCAGCATCACCTCTAGCGCCGCCGCAATGCCCGCGCCGCCATTCTTAGGGTCTTCCGCCAACGCCAGTTTTAGCCACTGCCCAATACCGTTGCTCTGCACCAGAATGGTTTCGTTCTCCAACGGCCCCAGCGGCTGGCGGCGCATCCACTCCACCGCCAAACCGCGTAAATCTTCCAAGCGGTTAGCATGTACCACCATAAAACCGGGGGGGAGCGGAGCGGGGGAGAACAAAGCATTGGCAGGCATACGGCGGCGTTCCTTCACGGCAATCAGCGTCACGGGTAGCAGTGACGCTATGGTGCCATAAGTTAAGTACCTTGCGGGATGTAAGATATATCGCCAAGCTGTGGCCTCTGCCATGCAATGAAGAGGAGTCCGTGATGACCGAGCCGACCAACCATAATACCCGCCGCCACTCTGCCCCGGTGGTGGATGGCCCCGGTAAAGCGGCTAGCCGCGCCATGCTGCGCGCCGTGGGCTTCAACGATGACGATTTTCAAAAGCCTCAGGTAGGTATCGCGTCTACCTGGAGTATGGTGACGCCGTGTAATAGCCATATTGGTGAGCTGGCGGAGCTTGCCCGTGATGGGGCCGATGCCGCCGGAGGCAAAGGCGTGGTGTTCAATACCATTACCATTTCTGATGGCATTGCCAACGGCACCGAAGGCATGAAGTACTCGCTGGTCTCGCGGGAAGTGATTGCCGACTCCATCGAAACCGTGGCGGGCTGCGAAGGCTTTGATGGCTTGGTGGCGATTGGCGGCTGCGATAAGAACATGCCGGGCTGCGTGATGGGGCTGGCACGGCTCGATCGCCCCAGCGTGTTCGTTTACGGCGGCACCATCATGCCCGGCAAGGGTCACACCGATATTGTCTCGGTGTTTGAGGCGATGGGCGCCCACTCCCGTGGCGACATCGACCTAATTGAGCTGAAAAATATCGAAGAGACCGCCATTCTTGGCCCTGGCTCCTGTGGGGGCATGTACACCGCCAACACCATGGCTTCGGCCATTGAGGCGCTGGGCATGAGCCTGCCGGGAAGCTCGGCGCAGAATGCCATCTCCCAAGAGAAACGCGACGACTGCAAAGCCGCTGGCGAAGCTGTGCTGGCGCTGCTGGCGCAAGACATCAAGCCCTCCGATATCATGACCCGCGAGGCGTTCGAGAACGCCGTGACCGTGGTGATTGCCCTGGGGGGTTCCACCAATGCGGTGCTGCACCTGATTGGCATGGCGCGCACCATCGGTGTTGAGCTGACCCTGGCAGACTTCACCGAGATCGGTAAGCGCGTGCCGGTGCTGGCCGACCTGCGCCCCAGCGGCCACTACATGATGAGCGAGCTGGTGGCGATTGGCGGTATCCAGCCGCTGATGAGAATCCTGCTGGATGCTGGGCTGCTTAACGGCAACTGCTTAACCGTGACCGGTAAAACGCTGGCGGAGAACCTCGCTAACGTCGAGCCGTACCCGATGGATCAGCAAATCATCGCGCCGCTGGGTAACCCGATTAAAGCCGAAAGCCACCTGCGTATTCTGTTTGGCAACTTAGCGCCGGAAGGGGCGGTGGCGAAAATTACCGGTAAAGAGGGCACGCGTTTTAGCGGCTCGGCACGGGTGTTTGGCTCGGAAGAGGAAGCCCAGGCGCGCATTAACGATGGCACCGTAGTGGCGGGCGATGTGGTGGTGATTCGCTACGAAGGCCCGAAAGGCGGCCCTGGCATGCGAGAAATGCTCACGCCTACCTCAGCCATTATGGGCCGTGGCTTGGGCAACGATGTGGCGCTGATTACCGACGGCCGCTTCTCCGGCGGCAGCCACGGTTTCGTGGTGGGGCATGTGTCCCCGGAAGCCTTCGACGGTGGCCCGCTGGCGCTGGTGGAAGATGGCGACCCGATCACCATTGATGCCGAAGCCGATACCATTGATGTGCATATCAGCGATGAAGAGATGATGCGCCGCCGTGCGGCCTGGCAACAGCCTGAGCCGCGCTATCGTAAAGGCGTGTTGGCGAAGTATGCCAAATTGGTCAGCTCGGCCAGTACTGGTGCGGTGACCGACCAAGAGTAACCTGTGAAGAGTCACCGGCACGGTTAGGCTGTCACTAAGTCGTCAAGCGCAAGGCGTACCCTTAACGCCTTGCGCTTTTTAATGAGTAAACGGTGGGCACGATGGCGGTAGAGAATAAGATACGAGGACGAGCCAGCGAGGTGTTTTGGGCATTTTTAGCGCTGGGGCTGACCTCCTTTGGCGGGCCGGTGGCGCATCTGGGCTACTTTCGTACGGCGTTTGTTGAACGCCGCCAGTGGCTCAGCGAGCAGGCCTACGCGGATTTGGTCGCGCTGTGTCAGTTCTTGCCGGGGCCAGCCAGTAGCCAGGTAGGCTTTGCCTTAGGGTTGATGCGCGCTGGCCCCTGGGGGGCGGCAATGGCGTGGCTGGCATTTACGCTGCCCTCTGCCATCGTGCTGGTGCTGTTTGCATTGGGCGCGGCAGTGCTGGATGGCCCGGTGGCCTGCGGCATCATTCATGGCTTAAAAGTGGTCGCGGTGGCCATTGTGGCCCACGCGGTGTGGGGCATGGCGCGCAACCTCTGCCCGGATAAAACCCGCACGGGAATTGCCCTGGCAGCGGTGTTCGCGGTGGTGCTGGTCAGCGGGCCGTTGGGGCAGGTGGCGGCGATTGTGCTGGGCGGCGTGGCGGGGCTGCTACTTTGTCGCCAAAGCGCTGCAGCATTGTCTAGCGAATCGCTGCACTTCCCGGTGACACGCCGAGCGGGCACGCTGGCATTAGGTTTATTCGCCGTTTTATTGGTGCTTTTACCGCTGTTAGCGGCGAGTGCCGGTTGGTTGAACGTCGTCGATGCGTTCTATCGTTCAGGCGCGCTGGTGTTTGGCGGTGGCCATGTGGTGCTGCCGCTGCTGGAAGCGGAAGTAGTGCAATCGGGTTGGATCACGGCGGATGAGTTCTTGGCCGGTTACGGCGCGGCACAAGCGGTGCCGGGGCCGCTGTTTACGTTTGCTGCATATTTAGGGGCGCTGCTGCCAGGGATACCCAGCTTGATTGGCGTGTTACTGGCGCTGCTGGCGATTTTTGTACCGGGGTTTTTGCTGCTGGTCGGCGTGCTGCCGTTTTGGAATCAGTTCCGCCAGTGGAGCAGTGCTCAAGCGCTGATGCGCGGTGCCAATGCGGCGGTGGTGGGTATTTTAGGCGCGGCGCTTTATCAGCCGGTGTGGACCAGTGCCATTCTTGGGCCTTACGAGTTCGTGCTGGCGTTGACAGGCTTTCTGCTGCTCACCGTGTGGAAACTGCCTGCTTGGCTGGTGGTCATCGTGGTGGCGTTAGGCGGCGTAATGATTCCGCCCCAGTAACCGGGGCGGGAAAATACTCAAGCGGTGAGAGTTAGCGGGGAGGTGGCTGCTATGGCGCCTCCAGCTCTAACGTGCGGCGCAGGACATTAAGCTCGTTGATGTCCAGATGCTCTAGCCTTCCGGCGAGCAGGTCGCTGATCTTTTGAACGGGTAAGCCAGCTTGGCGGGCTATTTCGCGGCTTCCCAGATCTGATACGGCGATCAGACGGGTAATAATACGCATGAGGCGCGTACGTTTTTCTAAATCCCTGACATCGAGGTCAGGGCTGCTTCGCGGAGGATCTAATGATTCTGCGTGAGCAGTTGAGTATGCCGTACTCATGTGACTCCATCAGTCGGAAATGACAAACACACAATGCCGCCAACTCACGCGGTTTTCAATGCCTAATTTGATGAAAATTTCACGCAGCGAGTAACACCCGCAAATGCCCGTGGCTCTGGTAAACTATGCGCCTTCCTAATTCTGAGTGAGCCGCGCTTTGCACGGCTTATGGACTGCTTTCTAGCTTATGTTAGGCCGTTGGCCGAGGAGTTTTGCATGTCGAACAGCGCACCCAAAGTGGGCGTGATCATGGGGTCGAAGTCTGATTGGCCGGTCATGGAGCACGCGGTGGCGATGTTAGAGCGGCTGGGCGTTCCCTACGAAACCCGTGTGGTATCGGCGCATCGCACACCCGACCTGCTGTTCGAATATGCAAAAAGTGCCGCTGAGCGTGGCCTGCAGGTGATTGTGGCAGGCGCAGGCGGTGCAGCTCATTTGCCGGGTATGGTCGCGTCACAAACGGCACTTCCGGTGCTGGGTGTGCCGGTGGAGTCTAAAGCGTTGAAGGGCTTGGATTCACTGCTTTCTATTGCTCAAATGCCGGGTGGTATTGCGGTAGGCACCCTAGCTATTGGCAAAGCCGGTGCCACCAACGCAGGCCTGCTGGCCGCACAAATTGTGGGCCTTCAGAACAGCGCCGTGCGCGAAGCTGTTGAGGCGTTCCGCGCCGAGCAGACCCAACTTGTGTTGGATAACCCTGATCCGCGCCCTGACGTAGACTCCTCGGCCCAATAGGTAGCCATCATGAGCGCACAGAGTGCAAAACATATGATTGCAAAAAACATTGGCGTCCTCGGTGCAGGCCAACTCGGGCGTATGCTGGCGCTGGCAGGTTATCCGCTGGGCAACAATTTTACGTTTTTAGATACCACCGGTAATCCCAGCGCGGGTATTGGCGAGGTGATTGTCGACCCGGAGAACCAGCATCTGGCGGCGTTTCTGGATAAGGTCGATGTCGTGACCTACGAATTCGAGCACCTCCCCGTTGAATTGGTAAAGCAGATTGAGCAGCACAAGCCGGTTTATCCCGGCAGTCGCGCTATTGCGGTGTGCCAAAACCGTGTAGAAGAGAAAACGCTGTTTGATCGCTTGGGTATTCCCACGCCGGCCTATCGCGTGGTGGAAAGTGCTGAGCAGCTCGCTGCCGCCGCCGCTGAGCTTGGTTGCCCGGTAGTGGCCAAATCGGTCACGGAAGGCTACGACGGCAAAGGGCAGGCGGTGCTGAAAGCACCGGAACAGGCTCAAGAGGCGTGGGACTCGATTGGCCATACGCAGCTCATCGTCGAGGCGTTTGTCGATTTTGTGCGCGAAGTCTCGATGATTGCCGTACGCGGCCGCGATGGGGACGTGATGTTCTACCCCATGGCGGAAAACCAGCACGTGGGCGGCATTCTGCGCTACTCCGTGGCTCCGCTACCGGATTTGGACGCCAGCGTTCAAGAAGCTGCCGACAGCTACATCCGAGCGCTGCTGGATGAGCTGGATTACGTGGGCGTACTGGCGCTGGAGCTGTTCCAAACCCGCGACGGCAGCCTGCTGGCCAACGAAATGGCCCCGCGGGTGCATAACTCCGGCCACTGGACGATGGACGGCGCAGTGACCAGCCAGTTCGAGAACCATCTGCGGGCAGTTCAAGGCTTGCCGTTAGGCGCAACCAATGCCATTGCGCCCACCTGCATGGTGAATGTGATTGGCCTGGAAGGTGATAACGCCGCGCTGCTAGCCATTGCCGATACCCACTTGCATCGCTACGACAAAGCCGAGCGCCCAGGGCGTAAGCTGGCTCACGTTAACGTCGTGGCGTCGAGTCACGCCGAGCTGCTTGAAAAAGTGCGTGCTTGTCAGGCGTTGATACCCGATGCGCCCCCCGTTGAGTGGAGTTTTGAATCTACGTTATGAACAACGAAGCCGCCTGAAAAGGCGGCTTTTTAATTGTGCGCCAGGCATGGCGCGCAGCGCCTTGACTGGCGCTATTCCTGAGGGTGGTGCCTCACAGGATGACTTGGGGGTGAAAGTCCCCTACGGACCCTGATAGCGGGAACCGTTAGCTGAACAGCAAGGGTGTCTGCCGCA
>NZ_JBSXNH010000090.1:0-62275 GCF_056857535.1 Vreelandella sp. L-25 | reverse complement strand
AAGCGCTCAGAGCACACAGGCGAGCGAATTCAGCGGAACGAAGCTCAGCCCGATAATGGGGGACAGGAACCGCCGTGGTACGGATCCGTTTGCCCGGTGGTGTGAGAGGACGGGGGAGGCGACTCCCCCTCCTACTCGATTGGGCATGCTAAGACGCGGAATAATCCATAAAAGCCGCTCTTTATGAGCGGCTTTTATGGCTGTGTAGCAATGGCTGAGGTTAATCTCTGCGGTGTTGGCAAATGCCACCCGCCCAGGTTTCATAAATGGCGCGGTCGTCAGCAAGCATCATCAGTGCAAATAAACGCTCGCCAAGCGTGTTGCAGTGTTGGATGCGGCGCTCAAGGAGCGATGTAGCATGAGGATCAATAACCACAAAATCTGCTTCATAGGAGGGGGCAAGCTGGCCAACCTGACTGTTCAGCGAGAGTGCCTTTGCATTACCGTGGGTTAATCCGTAGAAGCCTTGCCAAGCGGTAAGCGGCTGCCCGCGTAGTTGACCAACCTGATAGGCACTTTTCAAGGTGCCAAAGCCTGAGAGGTCCGTACCTGCGCCAATGTCACTGGCATAGGTAAATGCCATCCCAGTCTCTTTCGCCGCTTCTCGATCAAAGAGTCCGCTGCCAAGAAAAAGGTTGGAGCTAGGGCAAAAGGCAATATTAGCGCCCCGCTCGGCCAAACGCTTGCGCATTCCGTTATCAAGGTGGATGCCATGGGCAAAAGTACTGCGTGGTCCTACTAGGCCAGCTTCTTCATAAACAGAGAGGTAGTCCCTGCTGCCTGGGAAGAGTTCGGCGACCCAGTCTAACTCCCCGCTGTTTTCAGCCAAGTGAGTTTGTAACCACAGAGTAGGGTCATTGCGAAGCAGGGCACCAGCAGCATCCATCTGTGTCTTGGTAGATGTCGGCGCAAACCGTGGCGTGACGCTGTAACCAAGACGCTGCTTGCCGTGCCAGTCTTCAATCAAACGCTCTGTATCGGTGATTCCCGTCGAGCCGTCCATCAGCGCATCAGGCGCGTTGCGATCCATCAAGACTTTTCCTACCAGCATACGCAGCTGGCGTTTTTGGCAAGCCGTGAAGAAGGCATCTACCGAGCCTGGGTGGCTCGAGCCGAACACTTGGGCTGTCGTTGTGCCTGCACGGAGCATTTCGTCTAGAAAGGCATTAGAAAGTGCCTCTGCATGGGCGTGGCTGGCAAACCGACACTCCTCAGGAAAGGTATAGTCATTCAACCAGTCCAGCAGCTGACGCCCGTAGGAGGCCATGATATCAAGCTGAACGTAGTGCACATGGGTATCAATAAACCCAGGCATAATCAGTCTGCCGCGATAATCGAGCACTTGGCTATTTGGAGGTAGCTGGTCAATGAGGTCGGCATAGTGCCCAATCGCTTGGATATGGCCCTCTTTAAGCCATAAAAGACCGTCGCCGTAGTGCTTAAGACTGCCCGGTTGAGGCAAGTTGCCGTCGCCTGGGTCGCGGGCAAAGCTAACTAGCTCCGCACGGATAAACGTATCAGTAGAAGTCATATTAATTCGGGTTTGTCGCAGTATCGTGAAATAGAGAGCGCAGTGCGTCAGGCTCAAGCCCTCGGGTTTGGTGGGCAGTGGGTTTATCAGTAAGCCATAAAAGCTCAGTGACCACTGTCATAGCAATCGCGTAGGGCGTTTTATTACTGAGTTTGGTGCCATGAACAGCGCCAACAGGGCAGCGCACACGCTGTATTTCTTCTGGCTTATAACCATCGCGTTTCAAACGACTTTGAAAGCTAGTCCATTTGCTATCAGAACCAATCAGCCCGATAGAGGCTATGTCAGCGCGTCTAAGTAGCGCTGCTATCAGTGCGTAGTCCTCGTCATGGTTATGAGTGAGTACCAGGACATGGCAATGTGGTGGAAGTGCTAAAACGCTCTCTTGGGGGCTTGTTAGTGTGTGACAGCTAAGCCGAGGCTGCTGGTCATCTTGTTCGTCAAATATATCGGTACGGCTATCGTACCAATCAAGGTGCCAGGGCAAAGGAGCGCTGAGTTTAACGATCTCGCAACCCACGTGACCGGCCCCAAAGAGCGCAATGTGACTGGAAACGCCGGGAAATACTTCCAGTAGTACGTTAACAAAGCCGCCGCAGCACTGGCCGCTGCGCCCACCCAGCGAGAAAGCCTCTAAATGAAAGCCAGCGCTGCCTTGTTGCAAGAAGTCTCGGGCGGCGCTGATGGTTTGCCACTCAAATGTTCCTCCTCCCAGCGTATCGAAAATAGTATCAGCGGTGATCACCATTCGCGCGCCCGGCTCACGAGGAGTCGAGCCCGCGCTGGTCACCTGAGTTGCCAGCACGTGAGGAGTACCGCTGAGCTGCAGGCGGTTCAGCGCAGCGTGCCATGCTTCGGGCGCTTGCGTCATAACGCTTTATTCCTAATGGCATTGGCTGTCAGCATGACTCTTTCAGGTGTAGCTGGCGTGTCCAGGTGAGGAGAGACGCGATAATCCGCTAGGCTTGCTAGTGCATCCCGAAGTGCAGACCACACGCACATACCTAACATAAAGGGCGGTTCTCCCACCGCTTTGGAACGGTAAAGACTTGCCATAGAGTTTGGGTGTCCCTCCAACAGATCGACATTGAATACTTTCGGTAAGTCGCCATAGGTAGGGATTTTATAAGTGGCTGGCCCATCGCTGACGAGCACTCCCTTGGCGTTCCACTTCAGCTCTTCGCTGGTCAGCCAGCCCATGCCTTGAATAAACCCACCCTCTACTTGGCCAATATCAATAGCAGGGTTCAGTGAGTTGCCTACATCGTGTAGTACGTCAACACGGTCAACCAAATACTCCCCGCTGAGTGTATCTACACTCACTTCAGCCACTGCCGCGCCGAAAGCGTAATAATAAAAAGGGCGGCCTTGGCCTGTAGCCCGGTTGTAATGGATTAACGGCGTGGCATAAAAGCCTTTCTCAGAAAGAGAGACACGGTTCAAATAGGCGGTTTGAACGAGTTCGCCCCAAGGAATTCGACGCTCACTTTCGCCAATGCCAGCGATGAGCATGCCATGCTCTAGCCTCATGCCTTCTCTATCTAACCCGCCCTCAAAATGCCCCGCTGCAAACTCAAACAACCGCTCCCGAAGCTTGCTTGCGGCGTCTCGTGCTGCCATACCGTTTAGGTCAGCACCGCTGGATGCGGCGGTGGGTGAGGTATTAGGCACCTTATCTGTGCGAGTAGCGCTGATCCGCACGCTATCCAGATCTAGTCCAAGCTCTCGGGCAACCACTTGGCAGATTTTTGTGTGCAGCCCCTGGCCCATTTCTGTGCCGCCGTGGTTAATCATGATGCTGCCATCGGTATAGACATGCAGCAGTGCCCCTGCTTGATTAAGATGCTGGGCGGTGAAAGAGATACCGAACTTGACAGGAGTCAGTGCGAGCCCTTTTTTAATAACAGGGCTTGCCGCGTTGTAGTCCCGAATGTGTTGTCGGCGTGCCCAGTAGTCGCTGCTCGTTTCCAGGGTGTCAACCAGCGTGTGCAGAAGCTGCTTTTGGTCAACCTGCTGACCATAGTGGGTGGTATCTCGCCCCTCCCGGTAAAAGTTGCGCTTACGAATCGTTAAAGGATCTTCACCAACGCGGCGGGCAATATCATCCATCGCCGCTTCAATGATCATCATGCCCTGAGGGCCACCAAAACCACGAAAGGCGGTATTTGACGCCGTATGGGTTTTAGCGCGGTGGCCGGTGACGCGGGCATCTCCCAATGAGTAAGCGTTATCCGCGTGGAACATCGCGCGGTCCACGATGGCATCAGAGAGATCTGGTGAATAGCCGCAGTCACCAATAACGGTAATATCGCCGCCTTTGATAACGCCTTGGGCATCAATCGCTAATTGATAGCGGTTATGGAAAGGATGGCGTTTTCCAGTGGCACGCATATCTTCACTGCGTGGCAGGCGAAGTCGCGTGGCTTTACCGGTACGCCGAGCAATAATGGCGGCAATGCAGGCCCAGGGCGATGCTTGTGTCTCTTTACCGCCAAAGCCGCCGCCCATACGGCGCACTTCTACAGTGACCGAATGAAAAGGAATACCGAGCACTTCCGCCACCAATTTTTGGGTCTCACTGGGGTGCTGGTTAGAGGTATGAACCATCACCCCTTCATCCTCCGTAGGCACCACAATGCACGCTTGGCCCTCGAGATAGAAGTGCTCCTGCCCACCGATAAATAGCTCGCCTTCTATAGTTTGTTCGGCTTGCTGTAAGGTAGTTTGCCAGTCGCCCCGCTCCTGCACGTGGGTTGGGCGCACAACCTCTTGACGTCCAGCAGCGGCCACAGGATCTAGGCTAGCCGGCTGTTCGTCGATATGCAGTGTGGCCAGCTTCACGGCTTGGCGAGCTGCCTGTAAAGAGGTGGCAGCCACCGCAAATAGGCATTGTCCCGCGTAACTGATCTCCTGGTCGACAAAAATAGGGTCGCCGGGGAATACCGGCCCAATATCTGTGTGTCCTGGTACATCATGGAGAGTGATCACGTCGACAACGCCAGGCGCCTGTCTTACAGCATCAAGTTCCAGTTTCGTTAGCGTGCCGTGAGCGACAGGTGAAAGGCCGAGCGCCACGTACAGGGCATCTTGGGGTGTTTTAATGTCATCAATATAGGTTGCTTTACCGGTGACATGTTTCTCTGCGCTTTCATGGAAGCTGGAAGCACCGGCTTGCCGTTGCCCGTGGCTATCCACCGTATGGCGAGCCAGTGGACCAGAACCTTGGATATGGTCATGCAGCTCGCGGCGAGCGCGGCTGCTGTCGCCATCAAGCTTAGTGAGCGTACGCATGGAGCATCACCTCTTGATTAGGTACTGAGAGCGATAGATAAAGGCGTTCGAGCAGGTTGGCTGCCACCTGATGACGATAGTGTTGTGTGCCGCGCACATCGCTCATGGGTTGAAACTCTTCCGATAGCGCCCGCTGTGCCGCTTGAAAGCTCTCTTTCGCGATAGGCTGCCCTGTTAACGCTGCCTCTGTTTGTAGCGCTCGCTTAGGGATGGCCGCCATGCCGCCAAAGGCGATACGAACATCCTGCATAACGCCATCGTCGATACGATAATGGAAGGCTCCTAGTACGGCTGAGATGTCGTCTTCACGCCGTTTGGAGAGTTTCCATACTTTCAGGACGGCGTCGTCCGCCAATTGTGGAATAAATATTCGACTCACGACTTCATCCGCTGCCAGCGCCGTTTTTTTATAATCCAGGAAGAAGTCGCTCAGCGGCAGCGCGCGACTGCCATCCTGGTTAGCCAGTTCTACCCAGGCATTGAGCGCCAGCAGTACGGGCGGGGTGTCGCCAATGGGCGATGCGTTGGCAATATTGCCACCCAGTGTGCCGCGGTTACGCACCTGCTGTGAGCCGAGCCGATGAAGTAGATGTGCAAAGGCGGGATAGTGGGTTTCTAGCAGTGGTTCGAGCTGTGAATAGGTGACGCCTGCGCCTACCCACCAGCCTGGCTGCTCATCAAAGATGGCTTCTTCAATATGGCGTAGCTCATCAACCCGTGTGACATCAATAAGTTGATTAAGCAACGCCAGGCGCTGCGTATTTTCCAGCCACAGATCGGTGGCACCGGCAACAAGGCGTGCAGATGGATAGTGTCGGCGTAGTTCAGTTAGTTGACTCAGTGTCGTGGGCTGAGCAAAAAGGTCCGTGTTGGCTTCCGCAGATTGAGGAGCGGTAAGTGGAGTATGAGCGGGTTGGCTGGCATCAACCCATTGCGGTGCTTTCCAAGAAGACTCCTGCATGCTTAGCGCTGCGTCACGAATAGGCCGATATCCGGTACAACGGCACAAGTTGCCGCCCAGTGCTGCTTCAAGCCGCTCTGGCGTAAGGGTGGCTGGCCGCTGTTGCTGTTGTGAATGTAGCGTAAATAGCGACATTACGATGCCGGGCGTGCAGAAGCCGCACTGGCTGCCATGGCACTCCACCATGGCACGCTGTGCCGGGTGAAGTTCTTCGTCAGTGGCCAAGCCCTCTACGGTTAGCAAGTGCTGGCCATGTAACTGGTGAGCGGGTGTAATACACGCATTCAGGCTTACAAAATGAGGCGCTGTATCGCTTTTAATGGCGACGGTACATGCGCCGCAGTCACCCGATGCACAGCCCTCTTTCGTGCCGGTCATCCCCAAATAGTCGCGTAGCAGCGTTAGAATGCTTGTGTCAGAGGGCACATGACACCGGGTCGGGGTGCCATTGAGCAAAAACTCAATTGTTGCCATGCCAAACTCCGTTATGATTGTTTTGACCGATCGGTCAACAACGTTGAGCTTGGGACAAAAATGCAAATCTTGCAAGACTTTGTTATATGAGATGTGACATGCACTATTAGTGAGCATCGCACTGCGAAATGCACAGTGATGCGACACGCACGCTTGGTAGACATTTCTCGCGATTACACTGCAAGGTTTATTAAAGGAGCTTACTGAATGACGGCTGATACCGCGAACCAAGAAAATGCCAGCAGGGACCGTATTGAACAAACCATATTAAGCGCTGCAGAGCAGGTGTTTTCACAACATGGTTATCGTGGTGCTAGCCTGCAGGCGATTGCAGACCAAGCTAAGCTGCCAAAAGCCAATATTCTTTATTATATGGGGAGCAAGCAGGCGCTGTATGTGCGACTGCTAAATCGGATGATGAATCGCTGGAATGCGGTACTAGAGGATATTACTGAGGATAGCGACCCAGGGCAGGTACTCAGTGATTTTATTCGCACCAAAATGATGCTTGGGCAGCGTTACCCTGAGGGGTCCAAACTGTTTGCCGCAGAGATATTGGCGGGGGCACCTTTCTTAAAAGAGTATCTCGCCGGCGAACTAAAGGAGTGGGTAGCCTCCCGCGCAGTGATTATTCGTCAGTGGTCCCAGCAGGGTAAAATGGACGATGTTGATCCACGTTGGCTGATCTTTCTAATTTGGTCGGCCACTCAGCACTACACGGAATATAGCGCTCAAGTGACCGGCATTCTTGGGGAAGAAGCGCTGAGTGAGGCTGACTTGGCTTCCATTTGTCAGTTCCTTGAGCACGTTATCCTGAAGGGATGCGGTATTACTTCCTCAAATGCAACCTCGCACTGATTCATGACCATATCGCTTCCCATTGAACAACATCTAAGCTCCATTCAAACCATGCTAGCCGAACACACTCGGCTTATTCTGGTGGCTCAACCAGGTGCCGGTAAAACAACCCGTGTCCCGCTAATGTTACTCTCCAGCGCCTGGGCGCAAGGTCAGCGTCTCTTACTGGTAGAGCCGCGTCGTGTCGCCGCTCGCTTGGCAGCCACCTTTATGGCGTCACAGCTCAACGAACAGATAGGTGAAACGGTGGGTTACCGGATGCGGGGCGATAGCAATGTAGGCCCCAATACCCGGCTGGAAGTGGTCACCCAAGGCGTGCTTACCCGCATACTGCAAGACGATCCTTTATTGGAAGGGGTGGCGGGCATTATTTTCGATGAGTTTCATGAGCGAAGCATTGAAGCAGACCTAGGACTTGCGTTAGCACTGGATGTACAAGAGAGCATCCGTGATGATCTTCGGCTAATGGTGATGTCTGCCACATTGGATGTCGCTGCTTTAAAAGGTGTGTTAGGTAGTGACACCCCCGTTATTGAGAGTAGTGGCCGCGAATTTTCAGTGGAAACGCGCTACTGTCCTGTGGAGGCTCATGAATCATTAGATAGGGCTGCCTTGCGAGTCACCAAGGAGGCACTGAAGCGAGAGGGTAGCCGAGATGTGCTGGTAATACTGCCCGGTATCGCAGAAATTTCCCAGCTTGTGCAGGCTCTAGAAAGTAGCAGTATGGATGTTGAGATTCGTGCGCTTCATGGAAGCATGCCGCTCGACGCCCAGCAAGCGGCATTGCGGCCTCTTACAACACGGCAACGTGTCATCGTTTCAACCGCCATTGCGGAATCCAGCGTTACCGTCGATGGCGTCAATAGCGTGATTGATGCTGGCTTAGAACGAGTGCCGCTATTTAACCCTCGCACTGGGCTTACGCGTCTCATGACCCGGCGGGTGAATAGAGCGAGTGCTGACCAGCGACGTGGCCGAGCGGGTAGGCAGCAGCCAGGCGTTTGTTACCGTTTATGGTCAGCTGAGCAGCCGCTGGTCGCTTATGGTGAGCCTGAGATGTTGCAGGCTGATTTATCTAAATTAGCGCTAGAGCTAGCGCTATGGGGTGTGCACTCGCCGAGTGAGCTTTCATGGGTGACGCAGCCACCTGAAGGAGCATGGAAAAGTGCCCAAGCGCTGTTGCAGCAGCTTCGCTTAGTAGATAGTGCCGGTATGTTGACCCCGCTGGGTAAACAGAGCGCTCAACTGCCCCTCGAACCGCGTTTAGCTACCATGCTCATTCAAGCGGCATCATTTGAAGCGGTGCCACTTGCCTGTGCCTTAGCGGCTTTAATGGAAGGCAGGGAGCGCATCAATGGCACGCTGCGCGACGCCTTAGCTCAAAGGGTTAACCAGCCTGCGGCTTATCCTCAGTGGCGACATGAAGTAAAGCGATTGTCGAGCCTGATGCGTTCGCCTGTGGCGCGGCACAGCTCCTTGGAGCAGCTTGGTGCGCTGCTTTGCCTAGCATACCCGGATCGCATCGCTCAGCTGATGACACCGGGTCGTTTTAAACTGGCTAACGGTAAAACCGCTACGCTACCTGCTCACCATCCACTGGCTCAAGAGCCTTTTTTAGTGGCAGTGAGTGTAGAGAGCGCTAACAGCGAGGCAGGCATCTATTTAGCAGAGCCTATCACGTTAGCCACGCTGACTAACTTTTACCCCGAGACCCAGCAGTGGGAAGAGCGCATTGTCTGGTCAGAAGAGCAGGGTAAGCTGGTTGATGAAGCCGTTCAGCGGCACAGCGAGCTTGTGTTAGCAACACGCCCACTGCGTCGGTTGCCTGCCGACGCGGTAGAAAAAGCGCTAATGGCAGCGTTAAAACAGCGTCCCAACATGCTGTTTAACACACAGGTGGTTCAACTGCAGGGGAGAATGGCGCTGCTCTTTGGCGCTTATCCTGAACAGTGGAACGATTGGTCCGACTCTGCGTTGTTAGGCAGTCTCGAGACATGGCTGGCCCCCTATATGGCGGGTCTGACGCGCTTAACGCAGTTGCAAAAACTGCCGTTTCACACGTACTTAATGAACACGCTTGATTGGAAGCAGCAGACTCAGCTAGAGCGCTTAGTGCCCAGTTTGATAGAAGCGCCTAGTGGCAATGCCGTTAAAGTGGATTACACACCCTGCCGGGAAGGCAGGCCACCGGTGCTGGCGTTGAAGCTTCAGGAAGCCTTTGGCTGGCAGGCAACGCCCACCGTAGTGGATGGGCGTGTACCAGTGACACTTCACTTGCTTTCCCCTGCACGGCGGCCACTGCAGGTGACTCAAGATTTGCGAAGCTTTTGGTTGAACGGCTACTCAGAAGTACGCAAAGAAATGCGCGGGCGATACCCAAAGCACCCTTGGCCAGAAGATCCTCTTACCGCTCAAGCCACAGCATATACAAAGCGCCGCCAGCGTTGAAAGGCTTGCCTTTCTTAGTTGCTCGGAGCGTCTTCACGCGGCGTTTCTTCTGGAATTTCACCGGGCTTGCGGTAGCGTACACCGTCGGCTTGGGGCTCTTCATAGCGGCGGTTTTCATCTTCAGGTACTACGCCCAGTACGGTCTCTTGGGAGCCATCTGGCCACGTATAAGTGGTGCAGCCCGCGAGTGGCAAAAGCGGCAATAAGGCGAAACACAGGTGGCGAAGAACGACTCCACGATGCTTGGGCATACACGGCTCCCTTGACAGGCCATTTTGGTTTTAACTTGGTGATGCATAGTGTGAATTGCCGGACTACAAGCCGCAAGCTTATTTACGAGTCGCTAAATTTCCTCCCAAAGGCAGCGTCGAAAGTCGTTCGATAGCTGCGTCATGCCAGCTATGCGGTCAGCATGGGCATCGGCTAGCGTTTTTGCCAATGCCTGATAGTGCTCGTTAGCAAACTCTTTTTTTGATCAAGCTGCTTTTCAGGCAGCACGATTCATAAAATTGCCTATCCTCAACTATAGCTGAGTGCTTCAGGGCAGTTGCCAAATTGAGTATGCAATACCTCAACCTTGAGGGAGGCTCTATGTGGTCAGTGGTTAAGTCAGTATTAGCAGCACTACTAGGTGTTCAGAATGACCGCCAGCGTCAGCAGGATTTTTCAAACGGCAAGCCAGTCGCCTTCATTATCACGGCGGTGGTAGTGACGATGATGTTTGTGCTGCTCTTAGCAGGTATTGCGATTTATGCAGCGGGATGAAGCGTTGAGAGGCATCACGATAGTAGTTCGTGACGAATGCCACATGTTTTCTATACTGATCGATATCACTTAACCCTGACCTAATAAAAGGGTTGGCGAGAACAACAAGAATAAAGGAGGTTTCTATGCGCTTACCGTGGCAATGGCTTCTCACCATTACCAGTGTCGCAAGTCTCTCTCAAGCCCACGCTAGCAGTTGGAATATGCCGGTGGGGGTCACTGATACCAGCCGCAATATTTTTGGCCTACACATGACCATATTTTGGGTGTGTGTAGTGATTGGGGTGATCGTCTTTGGTGTCATGTTTTACTCCTTGTTTCGCTATCGCCACTCTAAAGGAGCCAAAGCTGCCCGCTTCCATGAACATACCTCCGTTGAAGTGCTGTGGACGGCCATTCCCATTTTGATCTTGGTAGGTATGGCGGTACCTGCGACGGCCACGCTTAAAAATATGTATGACGCCTCTGAAGCGGATCTAGACATTATGATCACGGGGCAGCAGTGGCGCTGGCGTTACGAATACCTAGGAGAGGACATTGCCTATACCTCGAACTTAAGCACCACACGCGAACAGATTCGAGGCGAATCCGATCGAGACGAGCACTATTTGCTTGATGTTGACGAGCCTCTCGTGCTGCCTATTAATCGCAAAGTACGCTTTCTGATGACATCAGACGACGTGATTCACTCCTGGTGGGTTCCAGAGCTTGCTGTTAAACAAGACACCATTCCTGGCTTTATTAATGAAAATTGGGTGCAAATTAACGAGCCTGGTATCTATCGTGGCCAGTGTGCCGAGCTGTGTGGTGTGAATCATGGCTTTATGCCCATTGTGGTGCATGCCATGGAAGAAGCGGAGTTTGAAACATGGCTTGAAGAGCGCAAAGAGGCTGCTGAGCAAGAGGCAATGGGTGTTGATCGCGAATGGGCTATAGAGGAGCTAATGGCTCGCGGTGAAGAGGTGTATCAATCTATTTGCTCTTCCTGTCATCAAGGCGAAGGGCAGGGCGCACCGCCAGCCTTTCCAGCGCTCGCCGGAAATGAACAGCTTATTAATGAACTCGACTGGCATTTGGATCGCGTGATTAACGGTGTTTCTGGAGCCGCCATGCCTGCTTTCCGCAATACGCTGAATCCGGTAGAGATAGCGGCTGTTGTGACCTATACGCGCAACGCTTGGGGGAATGAGACTGGTGATACCGTTCAGCCAGCTACGGTGGCCGAGCGTATTGCCCAGTAGGTGTTGACCAACTTCTTCTACTAAAACGACAAGCATGCGGAGAGACATATGGCGCCCAAACTACCTCCACAACACTCACTGCAGCATAGTTCGTCTGCCGTGGCTGGTGGCCAGTCTCAGGAAGGCCAGTCGCATTACCCTCATGCAGCCCAACCCAAAGGCTTGATGCGTTGGCTGCTGACCACCAATCATAAAGAGATTGGCTCGCTATATCTGATTTTCTCGCTCACGATGTTTTTTGTCGGCGGCATTTTTGCGCTCGTGGTTAGGGCTGAGCTATTTCAGCCTGGTTTGCAGTTGGTAGAGCCCGAGTTCTTTAACCAGATGACCACCATGCATGGCCTAATTATGGTGTTCGCAGCCGTTATGCCAGCGTTTACAGGCCTAGCTAACTGGATGATTCCGCTGCAAATTGGAGCCCCTGACATGGCCTTGCCGCGGCTAAATAACTTCAGTTTTTGGCTACTGCCGGTCGCTTTTACCCTGCTGCTGTCTACTCTTTTTATGCCTGGGGGCGGCCCCAACTTTGGCTGGACATTTTACGCTCCGTTATCAACAACGTATGCGCCAGCTTCAACGACTTTTTTTATTTTAGCGCTGCATATGGCAGGCATTAGCTCTATTTTGGGGGCGATTAATATCATCGCGACCATCCTGAATATGCGTGCGCCTGGCATGCGCATGATGGATATGCCGCTATTCGTTTGGACATGGCTGATTACGGCATTTCTACTTATCGCCGTTATGCCGGTGTTAGCGGGCGTCATTACCATGATGTTAATGGACATTAACTTTGGGACTAGCTTCTTTGATGCAGCGGGCGGAGGAGATCCTGTCTTATTCCAGCATCTGTTCTGGTTTTTTGGCCACCCAGAAGTCTACATCATGATCCTGCCAGCATTTGGCATCGTGTCGGCGATTATCCCTACATTTGCTCGTAAGCCCTTATTTGGCTACGCCTCGATGGTTTATGCCACTGGAGCCATTGCGCTGCTGTCATTTCTGGTGTGGGCGCACCATATGTTTATTGTGGGCCTGCCTTTGACGGCGGAACTGTTCTTTATGTACTCCACCATGTTGATTGCTGTGCCAACAGGGGTGAAGGTATTTAACTGGGTGACAACGCTATTCCGCGGGTCGATTAGTTTTGAGCCCCCTATGCTTTTTGCGTTGGCGTTTGTAGTGCTATTTACCATTGGCGGCTTTTCAGGCCTGATGTTAGCCATCGCACCTGCCGATTTTCAGTACCACGATACCTACTTTGTGGTGGCGCACTTCCACTATGTATTGGTGCCTGGCGCGATCTTCGCCATCATGGCGGGCGTTTACTACTGGTTGCCTAAATGGACAGGCCATTACCCTAACGAGCGTCTGGCGCAGTGCCACTTCTGGTGCTCAATCATTGGGGTCAATCTAACCTTTTTCCCCATGCATTTTGCCGGTTTGGCAGGCATGCCTAGGCGCATCCCTGATTATGCGCTGCAATTTGCCGATTTTAATCTGCTCTCAAGTATTGGCGCCTTCTTCTTTGGTGCCTCGCAACTACTTTTTGTGCTGGTGGTAGTGCTGTGTGTACGAGGTGGCCAAAAAGCGCCTGCAAAAGCTTGGGAGGGTGCTGTTGATTTAGAGTGGAGTGTGCCTAGCCCTGCGCCGTTACACACCTTTGAAACGCCGCCGGTATTTCACCGTGCTCAATCGCACGATTAATGCATAAAAGCGTTGGAGAAGGCGGAGGGATGAAAAATGGCAGCAGATGGTTCTCAACAAGCTGGCGTTAGGCGGACCGTCATTCGCAGTGTCGCAGCCCTTCTTGGCATGTTTGCCTTTGCGTTTGCCTTAGTTCCTCTTTACGACGTGTTTTGTCGGGTAACGGGTTTAAACGGAAAGGTCGATACCACGGCAAAAGCTATCATTCATGAAGAGGTGGATCAGTCGCGCTTCATTACGGTTCAATTTATTACCCGTGGTAGTGCGGGACTGCCATGGCAAATGAGTGTTGAAACGCGGCAAATGCGGGTACATCCAGGCCAAACCGCAGAAGTGGATTTTACCTTTACGAATAACAGCCACCAAGAAAGTTGGGGACGCGCTGTGCCTAGCGTCTCACCCTCTAGTGCAACAACGCATTTACGTAAAGTCAGCTGTTTTTGCTTCCAAGAACAGCAGCTACAAGGCGATGAGCGACTAACCATTCCGCTGGTGTTTCAGTTAGCTAAAGACTTACCTGAAGAAATCAGCACCATTACCTTGGTGTATACCCTATACCCGGTACAGCGCATTGCGCTTAATCCACTCAATAACAATAACGCGGCGGGGGATAAAATATGAGCGGCGGCAGCTATTACGTTCCTGCGAACAGCCGGTGGCCTATTTTAGGGTCGCTTGCGCTAGGTGCCATGATGGCCGGTATTGGTATCAAGTTAGTTTACAACACCGGGGCGCCATTGTTAGTTATTGGCTTACTATGCGTTATTTGTGTCATGGGGTTTTGGTTTCGAGACGTCATTCACGAGTCGATGGGCGGTTTATACGACGCACAAATGGATCGCTCGTTTCGATGGGGAATGGGCTGGTTTATTTTTTCAGAAGTCATGTTTTTTGCCGCTTTTTTTGGCGCACTGTTTTATGTAAGGACCTTCACAATTCCATGGCTAGGAGGGGAGGGGGCAAAAGGCGTATCTGCTTTGCTATGGCCCGAATTTGTTCCTCAATGGCCGCTACTCAATCCCCCTGATGCCTCTGTTGCAGGGCCCTCCAGCGTACTTAGCCCCTGGCAATTACCCTTAGTGAACACACTGATTTTGGTGACATCAAGTATCACACTAACGGTTGCCCATGAAGCTCTGAAGCTTGGCTATCGTCAGACCTGTCGTAACTGGTTAGCAGGCACAGTACTGCTGGGCATTTGCTTTATCCTTATCCAAGGCGTCGAATATTATGAAGCCTATCATCATTACGGCATTACCCTAGAGGCCGGTATTTTTGGGGCTACTTTTTTTATATTGACAGGCTTTCATGGTCTCCACGTCATTATTGGTACGCTCATTTTGGCGAGCATGCTGGTAAGAATTATCAAAGGTCACTTTACTAACGATCATCACTTTGGTTTTGAGGCATCCTGCTGGTATTGGCATTTCGTTGATGTAGTGTGGGTAGGGCTTTTTATCTTTGTTTATGTATTTTAGTGAGTTATCAAAGCTCGCCAGATAAGAAACCAAAGAGAAGCAGGGCCATCAATACGCAGGCTAACGCAATGCGCCATTTAAGTGATGTGAGTAACCGCCTGGAGGTGCTTTCGTCATGTAGTAAAAAGCCTGCACCTGCGGCTAAGCTGACCACTATTCCTATAAACACTAATGCAATGAGCAGTTTTAACCACATGATGAAGCCCTCTTATTTTCCAGCGCGACTATACGGATGGTGTGTGTTTTGGAGTGTTGTAGTGGTTTTAGGGTTGCTCCTAGGACTATGGCAGTGGGAAAGGGCCGCTGACAAGCGTGAACTGCTAGCCATTCGTGATGCAGCGCCAACAGTGGTTGAGCCAATCCAAACACCGGAAGGAGGGGCGCAGGTGCATCTACGTGGCGACTATCTTGAGCAGCACACGCTTTACTTAGATAACCGTATCGTTAACGGTCGCCTAGGCGTCGCGGTGTTGACACCGATGAAAGACTCTCATGGGCAGCTCTGGTTAGTACAACGTGGTTTTATTGAAACAGGTACAAGCCGGGCGTCTCCTTCGGTATTTACCCCTCATGGCACGGTTGAGGTGTCTGGCGAGTGGCAGGCGGAGCAATCGCAAGGGCCGCTTTATGGAGCCAACCAAGAAGGCGTCAGGCTGCAACAGCTGAGCTTGGCTCCTTGGGAAGAGGCGTTGGGCGTCTTCAGCCATAATGGCTGGCTTCATGCCCAGCAGGGTGCAGGTGTTTTTACCCCTTGGTGGGAGGCAAATGCGATGCCGCCAAGCCGGCATCTTGGCTACGCTTTTCAATGGTGGGGACTGGCGCTGGCGGCGTTGGTGATCATGCTATTGGGTGGATACCGTCTAGTGAGCGACTTTCGAGAAAGCTACGAAGGAGGGCGTTAACATGCGCCACCGTCGTCCAGTACGTTACGCAAGGCTTAAGGTGGTTCTCTTGTTTGCCATTTTTGCCGCTCCTATTGTGACGGCCTGGGGAATGGTGACTTGGAATGTGGGAATTCCTCAGGGCCATACTGCCCACGGAAAAGTAACCATAGAGGTGCCGCCGCTTGAGGATTGGCCGCTGATGGCTTCCATCACTGCCTCTGAACAATGGACGCTGGTATTAGACTGCGGCGCAAACTGTGTGCAGCAACAGGATGAGCTGTGGCGGTTACACCGTGCATTAGGGCGTGAAGCCACTCGACTAAAGCGATTAAGAGTTGGTGGTGACGATGCCACGCTGCCTGGGGAGACGGTGACAGTTTGGCAAAGCGTACCCTCTTGGAGCATTGCGCACAGCGTTTGGTTATTCGACCCTATGGGAAGGCCAGCACTCGCGTTTACTCAAGAAGCGGCAACCGCCGAGATTCTTGATGACATCCGGCACCTATTCAAAGTAAATCCTATTTAGCTTATGTTCGGCTAGCAATAGCCGTAAGGAAACTTAATGAAGACCTATCGAGAGTGCCGTCTTCGTTGGCTCATGAGGGTTACGCTGGTGGGAACCCTGTTGACTGCGTTCGTCATATTGGTAGGCGCATGGACTCGGTTAATGGATGCTGGCCTAGGCTGCCCTGATTGGCCTGGCTGTTATGGGCGCCTAATTGTGCCTGATAGTGAGCATGTTGCCCTTCGCCATCCAGATGCTCCGTTAGAGCCCTTTAAAGCGTGGGTGGAAATGGCTCACCGATATGTGGCGAGCTTTCTAGGGTTGATAGTACTTAGCGTTCTTGCGCTGGGTTGGTCGGTACGTAATCAAGCGGGTTATCCATGGCGGTTAAGCATGGTTCTGTTGGCCGTTATTCTGTTACAAGGGGCGTTTGGTGCTTTTACTGTGACATTAAAACTATGGCCGCAGGTGGTGACACTTCATTTGCTCGGAGGATTGAGCGTTTTAATGCTGTTTTTTTGGCTACATCTTCGCATACGCCGTTCATGGCGTGGGCAAATAGGGCAAGCTAAAAAGGGTGGCGTACTGTGGTACTTGGCAGGTGGGGTTTTATTGTTGCAGCTTGCACTGGGTGGCTGGGTCACAAGCAACTATGCCGGTATTGCTTGCCAAGGATTTCCTACCTGTAATTCACAATGGTGGCCAAGCATGGACCTAAGCGAAGGCTTCCACCTAACCCAAAGCGTTGGCCCTAATTATCTCCATGGTCAACTACACGCAGATGCTCGCACCGCTATTCATATGGTCCATCGTATGGGAGCACTGTTGTTGGGTGCCGCTTTACTAGCGTTATGGTGGCGCTATCGGGGCATCAAAGTAGTCAGCATCGCCTTGAGTCTCGCATTAGGAGCTTATTGCTTACAGGTGGCGCTTGGGGTCGCTAACGTTCTGCTCTGGCTGCCGCTTTGGTTAGCCTTGTTGCATACGGCAGGGGCTGTATTGCTAGCGCTGAGCATGGGATGGGCGTGGTGGTGCTGGCGGTACCAAAAGGCGGGGCAGGTTACTGTTCTTTGCCCATCAAATGCAAGCAACCTGAAGGCGCATGAATCAGATTGGTCTACTTGAGGCAATTAGGTGTACAATTCTCGTTAAGCATTTTATACGTTTCAGGGGCTTTATGAGTTCAACGGTTGCACTTTTACTGTTCGTTGTCGCTGTGCTAATCATCGCCGGGTTGGTCGTCTACGCCCATAAATTGCGAAGCGAAGTGAAGCGCCGTGAAGCGTTTAGACTGGAAGAAGAACGGCGTGCTCAGCAAAACAGCCTAGAAAATCTGGACTACGTGGTGAGCGCTCTCGTCCAAGAGCAAGTCGACATCACCGAGGGTTCCTGGCGCTGTAAAGTGCTGCTTGAAATCGTCGATCCAAGTCTTTCTGAACGACCTGAGTTTCAGGCGTTCGCCGAGGTTTATAGCCGTACGCGTCATCTCAAGACGCACTCTGCGCGCAAACAGTTGACCCCACGGGAAAGAATGCAAGAGGACAAGGAAAGGCTAGCTGTGGAAGATGAGATGCGCCCTGCGGTGCTCGCAGCCGCCGCAGAGGTAATTAAATGGCGCGCTAAAGGCCCTTCCGCTCTTCATTAAAAATTTTTAATGCCATCGATGTGAGCTTTGCTATGCTGGTAAGGTCGGTATTGGCAAGAAGTTGATATCTCGGCATTGTTGCCTTCTAACGCTGAAGCGTTAATGATAGGCACCACGTTCAGTTTCAGGGGCAGGGGAACCCCGTCCTGGATCAGAACAGCGAAAAATGGATGCTCTCGCCATAAGAAGCATTGGATAGATTTGGTCTCTAGACCATGTCAGCATTGGATCAAGAAGGAGTCTTGCATGAAAAAATCAACGACTGGCTTGCTAATCGGTTCTGCTCTAGTCGTCGGCCTGTCAGGTTGCGCTAGCTCAGCCTCTCAGTCTTCTGGCCAAGCAGGCGCCAACAGCGGCCAAAGCTGGTACCAGCACCCCGCGGTTTGTGGTTTGGCGGGCAGTATCATCGGCGGTAGCATTGGTTATGCCACCAGCAGCAGCTCAGATGAAGATGCGGGTGCCGCAACCGGCGCAGCGGCTGGCGCAGCTATCGGTGGTCTGCTGTGTGCAGATCGTACACCTGAGCCGGTAGCACCGCAGTGCCCGAGCTACGGCGAAGTGCCAGCTGGCGTTGCTGTTGATGCCGAAGGCTGCCCGCTGGACTCCGACGGTGACGGCGTGCCGGACTACCGTGACCAGTGCCCGGGCACGCCGGCTGGTGTAGAAGTTAACGCCAACGGTTGCCCGCTGGACTCCGATAACGACGGCGTGCCGGATTACCGTGACCAGTGCCCGAATACCCCGGCAGGCGTTGACGTAAACGCACTGGGTTGCCCGGAAAGCGTTGTTCTTCAGGATGTGAACTTTGAGTTCGATTCCGCCCAGCTAACACCGAATGCACAAAATGTTCTTAACGGCGTTGCTGAGCGTCTGGTTAACAACCCAGATGTACGTGTGAGCATTGAAGGTCACACCGATTCTCGTGGTTCTGACCAGTACAACAAGGATCTGTCTCAGCGTCGTGCTGAGTCCGTTGCAACCTATCTGAACCAGCGCGGCGTCGAAGCTAACCGTATGCGTGCTGTGGGCTACGGTGAAGAGCGTCCCGTGGCAACCAACGATACCGAAGAGGGTCGTTTCCAGAACCGTCGTGTAGAACTGGATGAGTGGAAGTAATCCACTTAGCTGATTAATCAATGGGTAGAGCCAGCATGCTGGTTCGTTAAACCCTTTGACAAAGAACGGGAGGCTTATGCCTCCCGTTTTATTTTACGCAGTCATAAATTCTGGTAGGCTGAGCAGCCTTCAAGATGTGCCCAATACCCCGACCATTGATAGCGAAATGTGATCCTTGGTATGGATCACCACTGCGCTCAAGGAATACCTGAATGCCTATTGTGACACTGCCCGATGGCAGCCAAAGAACGTTTGAAGCACCACTCTCTATTATGCAGCTAGCAGAGTCCATTGGCCCTGGTTTGGCCAAGGCCTGTGTGGCAGGCAAAATTAACGGGGTGCTGGTTGATGCTGCCGATATGATTGAGCAGGATGCGGACGTCTCTATTATTACTGCCCGCGATGAAGAAGGTTTGGAAATTATTCGTCACTCGTGTGCTCACTTGATTGGTCATGCGGTGAAACAGCTATATCCCGATGCCAAAATGGCCATCGGTCCGGTCATTGATGATGGCTTTTATTACGACATTGACTTTGGCAAATCAGTCACGCCAGACGATATGGAAGCCATTGAAAAGCGCATGCAGTCGCTCATCGATCATGAGTACGATGTTATTCGTGAGTACGTCAGCCGCGACCAAGCGATGGCAACGTTTGAAAAGCGTAATGAGCCGTATAAGCAAGAGATCATCCGTGATATCCCGGAAGGTGCGACTATCCGCCTTTACCACCACGAAGAGTACACGGACATGTGCCGTGGACCCCATGTGCCTAACACAAGACACTTAAAGGCATTTAAGCTGACGAAGCTGGCAGGTGCTTACTGGCGTGGTGACTCCTCCAATCCGATGCTGACGCGCATTTATGGCACGGCATGGGGCGATAAAAAGCAGTTAAAAGCTTACTTGAAGCGGCTGGAAGAAGCTGAGAAGCGAGACCACCGTAAGCTAGCGCGGAAGATGGACTTGTTCCACCTTCAAGAAGAAGCGCCTGGGATGGTTTTTTGGCACCCTAACGGTTGGACGATGTATCAGGCGTTAGAAGAGTACATGCGTAAAATTCAACGTGAGCATGGCTACCAGGAAATCAAGACGCCGCAAGTAGTGGATTTGTCACTGTGGAAGAAATCAGGCCACTGGGGACATTACAGTGAATTGATGTTCACCACAGAGTCGGAAAAGCGCGAGTATGCGGTGAAGCCGATGAACTGCCCATGTCACGTGCAGGTCTTTAATCAAGGCCTTAAGAGCTACCGTGACCTTCCGCTACGTTTGGCTGAATTTGGTAGCTGTCATCGAAATGAACCTTCAGGCTCGCTGCATGGTCTGATGCGGGTTCGTGGGTTTACGCAAGATGATGCCCATATTTTCTGTACCGAAAGTCAGATTCAGGCTGAGGCTGAGGCGTTTATTGCTCTAACGCTGCAAGTCTATAAAACGCTCGGTTTTGAAGACGTTGAGCTCAAGCTCTCCACCCGTCCCGAAGACTTTCTGGGTGAAGTCGAAATGTGGGATCGGGCAGAGCAGGGCCTTGAGGCCGCGCTGAACACTACTGGCTTGGCTTGGGATCTGCAGCCGGGTGAAGGTGCGTTTTATGGGCCGAAAATTGAGTTTGCGTTAAGAGATTGTCTGAATCGTGTTTGGCAGTGTGGTACTCTTCAGCTAGATTTTAATTTGCCAGGGCGTTTAGGGGCGCAATACGTCGATGAAGACGGCACGCGTAAAACCCCTGTAATGCTCCATCGTGCTATCCTGGGCTCATTTGAACGATTCCTGGGTATACTAATTGAGCATTACGCTGGTGCTATGCCACTATGGTTGGCCCCGCAGCAAGCTGTGCTTATGACCATTACCGACGCACAGCGTGATTACGCGCTTGATTTGGAGCAGCGGCTGCAAAAAAATGGCTTACGGGTTAAGGCGGACTTGAGGAACGAGAAGATCGGCTTTAAAATCCGTGAGCATACGTTACAGAAAGTTCCCTATCTCCTTGTGGTGGGAGATAAGGAAGTCGAAGCTGACTCAGTGGCCGTGCGAACTCGTAGCGGCGAAAACCTCGGCACCATGACTGTCGATGAATTCATCGAACGTTTTAATGCAGAGCGAGCAGCCCTGGCGACATCGTCAATTGCCTAAGGAGACGGAGCGATCAAGCGAAGCAATCAGCGCGGGCGTCCACAAGACAAACGCCCACCAATGAACGAGCGTATTACCGAAGAAGAAGTACGTCTAATTGATGCCGAAGGTGAGCAGTTGGGTGTTGTGCCCACCACTGAGGCTCTTGAGCGTGCGGAAGCTGCCGGTTTAGATCTCGTGCAAATTTCGAATGCCGATCCGATTGTTTGTAAAATCATGGATTATGGCAAATTCGTTTTTGAGACCAAAAAGCAGAAAGCGGCTCAAAAGAAAAAGCAGAAGCAAATCCAGGTTAAGGAAGTTAAATTCCGTCCTGGCACCGACGAAGGCGATTATCAGGTGAAGCTAAAAAACCTGATCCGCTTCTTGGAAGGTGGTGACAAGGGTAAGGTCACATTGCGCTTCCGTGGTCGTGAAATGGCGCACCAGGACATTGGCCGTAAGCTAATGGAACGGATCGCGGCAGACCTGGAAGAGATCGGAGTGGTGGAGTCTTTCCCGAAAATGGAAGGCCGCCAAATGATCATGATTCTTGCCCCGAAAAAGAAGTGATCCAACGGCGAAGTTAACGGGCCAGTGCGAAGGCGCTGGTCGGCCCTGGGTTTTCTAAAAAATATCGAGCGGAGTTCTCTCATGCCGAAAATCAAAAGCAACAGCGGCGCTGCTAAGCGCTTCAAAAAGACCGCTAACGGCTTCAAGCACAAGCAGTCTTTCCGTAGCCACATCTTGACCAAGAAGTCGACCAAGCGTAAGCGTCAGCTGCGTGGCATGAAGCAGATTCATGCTTCCGACAAAGCGCTGATCCAGCGCATGCTGCCGAACCTGTAAGGTCGAATTTTCTTATCTGAGTGCATTTAGCCTCAGTCATAAAGTCAGGAGTGTGTTATGACCCGTGTTAAGCGTGGCGTAGTTGCCCGTCGTCGCCATAAAAAAGTACTGAAGCAGGCCAAAGGTTACTACGGTGCCCGTTCGCGTGTTTTCCGCGTAGCCAAACAGGCTGTCATCAAAGCCGGCCAGTATGCGTACCGTGACCGCCGCAACCGCAAGCGCCAATTCCGTGCGCTGTGGATTCAGCGTATCAATGCTGGTGCGCGTATCAACGGCATGTCTTACAGCCGCTTTGTTGGCGGTCTGAAGAAAGCCGGTATTGAAATTGACCGTAAAGTATTGGCCGACCTGGCAGTACACGAAAAAGCGGCATTTGCTGCTATCGTGGAAAAAGCCAAGGCTGCCCAATAAGGCAATTTGCACTGAGCTAAATTCAGTGTGAAATGCCGAGGTCATTTCAGTGTGACCCATGCAGGGGAAGAGCAGCCGCTCTTCCCCTGTTTTTTTGTCACCTTCAACATGCCAGCCATCTTGAAAGATGGAACCGCTTAATTCGGAGTAAATCGGATGGACCACCTTCCTACTCTGGTGTTAGAGGCCCGCGATGCTATTCAAGCTGCGCAGAGTGTCTCAGCGCTAGATGAGTTGCGCGTACGTTACTTGGGTAAAAAAGGCGAAGTGACGGCCTTATTGAAAGGGCTGGGCAAGCTATCGGCAGAAGAGCGTCCTGCGGCTGGTGAGCAAATTAACCAAGCCAAGCAAACGCTATCAGTCGAGATAGACGCCAAACGCCAGCAGCTTGAGAGTGAAGCGCTGAATGCCCGCTTGGCAGCTGAGCGGATCGATGTAACATTGCCGGGGCGTGGGCAGGAGAGTGGTGGCTTGCACCCTGTGACACGCACGCTTGAGCGCATAGAGGGTTTGTTTACCCGCGTTGGTTATGATGTGGCGGTAGGTCCTGAGATTGAGGATGACTACCATAACTTCGAGGCGCTCAATATTCCCGCGCATCACCCGGCGCGGGGGATGGCAGATACGTTTTATTTCGATGCTACACGCTTGCTGCGCACTCATACATCTCCTGTGCAAGTACGCACCATGAAGAGTAGTGAACCGCCCATCCGTATCGTCTGCCCGGGGCGCGTCTATCGCAGCGACTCGGACCTGACGCATACGCCGATGTTTCATCAGGTAGAAGGTCTGTTGGTCGATGAGGGCGTGAGCTTTGCTGATCTAAAAGGCACCATTGAAGACTTCCTTCAGGCGTTTTTTGAGCGTGATGATCTATCGGTCCGCTTCCGCCCCTCTTACTTCCCATTCACTGAACCCTCTGCTGAGGTCGATATTCAGTGCGTGATGTGTAGTGGTAACGGTTGTCGTGTTTGCTCACATAGCGGCTGGCTGGAAGTGATGGGCTGCGGGATGGTGCACCCTGAAGTTTTCCGGCACTCCGGCATTGATACCGAACGATACACCGGCTTTGCCTTTGGTATGGGCGCAGAGCGTTTGGCGATGCTGCGCTACGGCGTTAATGACCTGCGCTTGTTCTTTGAGAACGACCTGCGCTTTCTTCGTCAATTCACCTAAGACCGCTGCCAGCGACGGGAATCAACATGAAATTTTCAGAACAGTGGCTGCGTGAATGGGTATCCCCGCAGCTTGATACTCAGGCCATTGCCGATCAGATCACCATGGCGGGCCTTGAAGTGGATGCCGTTGAAGCGGTCGCCGCTGCCTTTAGCGGTGTGGTCGTGGCTGAAGTGCTGTCCAAAGAGAAGCATCCTGATGCCGATAAGCTCAACGTATGCACGGTGAACGACGGTACTGGTGAGCCGGTGCAAGTAGTATGCGGTGCGCCCAACGTTGATGTGGGTCAGAAAATTCCCTTCGCCCAAGTGGGTGGCGTGCTGCCGGGCGATTTTAAAATCAAAAAGGCAAAACTGCGTGGCGTTGAGTCGCGCGGCATGATCTGCTCGGCATCAGAGCTAGGGTTAGAGGAAGAAACCTCTTCTGGTATCCTGGTGTTACCGGCGTCGGCCCCCGTGGGCACTAGCTTTCGCGAGTATATGCAGCTCGACGATATGACCATCGAGGTGGATCTTACCCCTAACCGCGGCGACTGCCTGAGCATAAAAGGCCTTGCGAGAGAGGTAGGTGTGCTTAACCGCCTGCCGGTAAGTGGCCCTGAGATCACAGTCGTTGAAGCGAGTATCGACAATACTTTCCCCGTCACTATTGAGGCGGCTGAGCAGTGCCCTCGCTACTTAGGGCGCGTTATTAAGGGCGTGAATGTCGAGGCTGAAACGCCGCTGTGGATGGTTGAGCGGCTACGTCGCAGCGGCGTACGCTCGATTGACCCTGTGGTGGATGTCACCAACTACGTCATGCTAGAGCTTGGTCAACCGCTGCATGCGTTTGATCGGGACAACCTGCAGGGTGGCATTACTGTCCGTTTGGCACGAGAGGCGGAGCGTTTAACACTGCTGGATGGCCAAGAGGTAGCACTTCGCCCTGAAACACTGGTAATTGCCGATGAGCGTGGCCCCCTGGCAATGGCTGGCATCATGGGGGGGGGGAATTCAGGGGTAAACGAAAAAACGCACACGATTTTTCTTGAGTCGGCCTTTTTTGCTCCGCTTGGCATTGCTGGGCAGGCGCGTTCCTACGGTCTGCATACCGACGCATCGCATCGTTATGAGCGTGGCGTCGATCCAGAGCTTCCTGCCATGGCGGTTGAGCGTGCTACAAAGCTCCTGATGGAGATTTGTGGGGGGCAGGCAGGGCCCGTGGTTGAGACGGTAAGCGATGAGCATTTACCGGCACCGCGCATCATTATGCTTCGCGAGGCTCGCCTTGAGAGTGCGCTCTCCAAGCGGCTGCAGCCGGATGATGTCACCGATATCCTTCAGCGTTTAGGGCTTGAGGTTGATAAACAGGCGGAAGGTTGGTCAGTGGTCGCCCCTAGCTGGCGTTTTGACGTTGCCATTGAGGAAGACCTCATCGAGGAAGTGGCGCGTATCCATGGCTACAATAACCTTCCGGTTCGTCGCCCAGCCGCTCGACTAGCACTTCGCCCAGCTAACGAGGCACTCCTCACTCAGTCTCAGTTGCGCAACCAGATGGTTGCTCGCGGTTTCCAGGAGGCGGTGACATACAGCTTCGTAGCGCCGGACCTGCAGGCAGCAATGCTGCCAGATGCTGTGTCCCCCGTGCTTGCGAATCCGATTTCGTCGGACCTCTCGGTGATGCGCGCCAGCCTTTTCCCGGGCTTAGTGCGTGCCCTAGAGTATAATCTCAATCGCCAGCAAACCCGTGTGCGCATTTTCGAGACAGGGCTGGTATTTAACGGCCATCTCGATAACTTAACCCAAGAGCCGATGATGGGCGCCTTAGTGTGCGGTGGCCGTGAAGGGGAGGGGTGGAGCAGCACTAAGGCTCAGGTAGATTTTTATGACCTGAAAGGAGATCTAGAGAGTCTTTTGGCAATGGGTGGGGCCCGGGAAGCTTGGCGCTTTGAGCCGGGCGAGCACCCCTCTCTGCATCCTGGGCAAACCGCCCAGCTCTTTTACAATGGCGAACCCGCCGGCTGGATTGGCACACTGCACCCGCAAGTGCGTGCCAAGCTGGGGCTTAAGGTTGATGCGGTGCTGTTTGAAGTTCGCCTAGATGTATTGAGTCAGGGGGAAATTCCTGCCTTTGAGCCGCTTTCACGCTACCCAGAAGTGCGACGCGATTTGGCGTTTATGCTCAAAGAAGCAACGCCTGTGCAAGCGCTACTTGATTGTGCAAAAGCTCAGGCAGGCGATTACTTGAAAGACATTAAGCTATTTGATGTCTATGCTGGTAAAGGCGTAGCCGAGGGCTATAAGAGTATTGCATTGGGCTTGACCTGGCAGCACGCTTCGCGCACGCTAAATGATGAAGAAATCAACCAGTTGGTCGACTCGATCATCACTAACGTGCGAGCCGAATTAGATGCCGAACTTCGCGGCTAACTAAGCTATGCCATGACACGACGCTTATCACGTTCTTGGCAATGCGTATGCTACATGGAGGAGCCCTATGGGTGCGTTGACCAAAGCAGAGCTAGCTGAGCATTTGCATACTGAGCTGGCGCTGTCGAAGCGAGAAGCAAAAGCGATGGTGGAGGCGTTCTTTGAAGAAATCCGCGCCTGTTTGCGTGAAAACGAGCAGGTGAAACTGTCGGGGTTTGGTAACTTTGATCTGCGTGATAAGCGCGAGCGGCCTGGTCGAAACCCTAAAACTGGCGAAGAAATCCCTATCTCTGCCCGGCGTGTGGTGACTTTTCGCCCCGGGCAAAAGCTAAAGCAGCAGGTAGAACGCTACTCAAGTGGTCAGTAGCGAGTACATCAAGCTGCCCAACGAAAAGGAGTGCCTAATGGCACTCCTTTTTTATAGGCTACAAATAGGGCGCTATCTGGCTAAATACCTCCACCCTCAATCAGCCAAGTGATCACCACTTTAATGACGTAGCCCAACATTCCGGCACCTAGTACCACAAACAACATAATCGTGCCAAATTTGCCTGCGTTCGATTTTTTTGCGAGATCCCAAATAATAAAACACATAAAAATGATCAGGCCGCCAATCATAATGGGCGTGATCCATGTCTCAAAGGTCTGCTGCATAAGCGCTCCTGTTGGACGATTGTCGGTAGCCCATGGTGGGGCGTGCGTCATTTTTGTCAGTCGTGTTAATATTTGAGCAAATTCATCAGGTATTTGTCGACTGAACTTTGCGGACTTAACAAAGCGCAGTACGACAACTTTGCCGAGGAGTAGGCCAATGCCTAAGTTAACCATTCTGGTCGGCACCATGTATGGTGGTGCGTTAGACGTTGCTGAGCAGGTAAAGCCGCTGTTTGAGCAGGCGGGCTATGACGTTGATATTTCAGAACAGCCCTCTGTAGACGATGTTTCCCAAGCCAGTGATCTAACGCTTTTCTGTGTGTCTACCACGGGGAGCGGTGATTTTCCCGGTAACTTTGTGCCCTTTGTTCGCAGTCTAAAAGATCAAAGCCCCTCGCTGGCGGGACTGCGTTATGGGTTGATCGCGCTTGGCGATAGTTCCTACGGTGATACGTTCTGTGGCGCGGGGAGAGCCTTAGATGAGTTGCTGCAGGATCATGGCGCCCACCGTTTAGGTGAGCGCCTTGAAATCGACGCGATGGAAACCTTCATGGCGGATGATGCAGCGGTGCCGTGGGTAGAGGAGTGGATTGATGCTCAGAAGCTAAAGGTAGCATAGCCATGCAGCAAACGGTTTACTCTCCCAAGCGAGTGAGCGTAGCGGTTGGCTTATGCATCGTGATGCTCGCTGCGCTCCCGCGCTATATGGTGGGAGGGCATGAGACGCGCCAAACCCTTCTGCTGATGGCCTTGGTGCTAGTGGCTGGCGCAGCCGCGTTCCAGTGGAGGATGCTGTCTCAAGAGGCTCGTCAGGCGCTACCAGCACTAATAAAGCGTCTAGCGATCATGCTAGTGCTCGGGGCGCTGGTGATGGGGGCTTGGCACGCCATGTTTACTGATTGGATTAGCTGGCAGGTCTTTATCTCTCACGCGGCGACGTGTGGTCTGCTGCTGCATGCGGTTTCCCTGTGGTGGTCTGCGCGGGAGTAACGATTTTTGTACCTTTAAACCCTTGTAATTGGTGCTTGCGCCCCCATCTTGCGAGCATGGCGCTTGCCACCATGCGTCAGGGTTCTTAAAATTGCCCCCTTGAACATATTTTACGCAATCAACACAACGCCCAGCCGCTAGAGGACAATTCATGCAAGTTTCCGTCGAGACGACCTCCCAGATCGAACGCCGTATCACGATTCAAGTGCCGGCAGCAGAAATCGACGAGGCCGTCAGCGCTCGCTTGAAAGACACCGCGAAAAACGTTCGCCTGAACGGTTTCCGCCAAGGCCGGGTGCCAATGGCCGTCGTGCGTCAGCGCTATGGCGACAGCGTGCGCAGTGAAGTGGTAGGCGAAGTGATGCGTGAACGCTACGTTCGCGCGATCACAGAAAAAGAACTCAACCCTGCCGGTTTCCCGCAGATTGAGCCAAAAGTTAATGAAGAGGGTAAAGACCTTGAGTTCGTTGCGGTAATGGAAGTTTACCCGCAGGTTGAGCTGACCTCTATCGAAGGTACAGACGTTGAGCGCCCAGTTGTGTCTGTCAGCGAAGCAGATGTCGATGAAATGATCGATACCTTGCGTAAGCAAAACGCCGCATGGGAAGAAGTTGACGCTGCCGCTGCTGACGGTGACCAAGTCACCATCGATTTCCAAGGCTTCCTGGGCGACGAGCCGTTTGAAGGTGGCAGTGCAGAAGGCCACGCGTTGGTCATCGGTTCTAACAGCTTCATTCCAGGTTTTGAAGAGCAACTGATCGGTGTTAAAGCAGGCGAAGAAAAAACCATCTCCGTCACTTTCCCAGCGGATTACCAAGCCGAGCATCTGGCCGGTCAAGACGCCACCTTCAAGGTGACCGTTCACAAAGTAAGCAGCCAGAAACTGCCGGAAGTTGATGCTGAGTTCATCGAGCGTTTCGGTGTAGAAGACGGCGATGAAGCCAAATTCCGTGCTGAAATTAAAAAGAACATGACCCGCGAAGCGGCTCAGGCTGTTGACAACCGTGTTAAGCAGCAGGTGCTGGATGCGCTGAAAAAAGCGAACGACATTCCCGTGCCCACCGCGCTGGTTCAGCAAGAAACGGACGGCATGAAGCGTCAAGCCGCTCAGCAGTTTGGCCTGGGTGAAGATTTTGACGTTAGCCAGCTGCCGAATGAGCTGTTTGAAGAGCAGGCGAAGAGCCGTGTTCAGGTTGGTCTATTGCTAGCTGAAGTGATCAAAGCCAATGAACTGGACGCAGACGACGCGGCCATCAAAGCCAAAGTAGAAGAGCTGGCTGAGCAGTATCAAGATCCATCCGAAGTGGTTGAGTACTACATGGGTAATGAGCAGCTGAAAACCCAGGTAAAATCTGCCATTCTCGAAGAGAAAGCCGTTGAGAAGCTGCTTGAGCAAGCGAACGTCAAAGACGTCGAAATGTCTTACCAGCAAGCGTTGGCTGCTGCTCAGCAGCAGGCTGAGCAAGATGAGAAGGCCGAAGAGGGCGAACAGGCAGGCGCCTGATCTCATCGCGTGGCGCACCCTATCTGGGTGCGCTTTTCCCTTACCGGACGCAAGGAATCACCCGAATGAGTGAGTTTGATATTCAAAACGCCGGCGGTTTAGTGCCCATGGTGGTTGAGCAGAGCGCCAAAGGGGAAAGAGCCTACGACATCTACTCGCGCCTTTTAAAAGAGCGTGTGATTTTCCTGGTAGGGCCGGTAGAAGATTACATGGCTAACCTTGTCGTGGCGCAGCTGTTGTTTCTTGAGTCTGAAAACCCCGATAAGGATATCCATCTTTACATCAATTCACCCGGTGGTTCGGTAACGGCGGGTATGTCAATTTATGACACCATGCAGTTTATCAAGCCGGATGTTTCCACCGTATGTATTGGTCAGGCTGCCAGCATGGGCGCGCTCCTGCTAACAGCAGGCGCTGCGGGCAAGCGTTACTGCTTACCTAACTCCCGCGTGATGATTCACCAGCCGCTAGGTGGCTACCAAGGTCAAGCGTCGGATATTGAGATTCACACCCGTGAAATTCTCGGTATTCGTGAGAAACTGAATCAAATTCTGGCTCACCACACTGGCCAGGATGTTGAGAAAGTGGCTCAGGATACTGACCGCGACAATTTTATGAGCGCCAATAAAGCAAAAGAGTATGGCTTGATTGACGCAGTGCTGGATAAGCGACCTACATCCTGATAGCGTGATAGGATTCTGCTTTTCTAACGAGCTTTTCAGGCGGCGTCAGCCGCCGCAGTGACAGAGGTACGCGAATGGCCGACGGCAAAGGCAAGGACGAAGGTGGCAAACTGCTTTACTGCTCGTTTTGTGGTAAAAACCAAAACGAAGTTCGTAAGCTGATTGCCGGCCCGTCCGTGTATATCTGCGATGAGTGTGTCGACTTATGTAATGACATCATTCGCGAAGAAGTTCTCGAAGCCGATGCCGAGAGCGATGAGGAGCGTTTACCTACGCCCCGCGAAATACGTCATACATTGGACGACTACGTCATCGGACAAGACCGCGCCAAGATGGTGCTGTCTGTAGCGGTTTATAACCACTACAAGCGTCTGAAGTCAGAAGTACGTGAAGGCGATGTGGAGCTAGGTAAGTCCAACATCCTGCTAATTGGCCCGACGGGTAGCGGTAAAACGCTCCTCGCCGAGACCATGGCGCGGCTATTGAATGTACCTTTTACTATTGCTGATGCAACGACGCTGACCGAAGCAGGCTATGTGGGTGAAGATGTTGAAAATATCATCCAAAAGCTGCTGCAAAAGTGCGACTACGATGTTGAGAAAGCCGAGCGCGGCATCGTCTATATCGATGAAATCGACAAAATCTCGCGTAAATCGGATAACCCGTCGATTACCCGTGATGTTTCTGGCGAAGGCGTACAGCAGGCGCTGCTGAAGCTAATTGAAGGCACAACGGCGTCCGTTCCTCCCCAAGGTGGGCGTAAGCATCCCCAGCAGGAGTTTGTTCAGGTCAATACGGCCAATATCCTGTTTATTGTGGGTGGTGCTTTTGCTGGCTTGGATAAAGTCATTCGCGACCGTGCTGAGAAAGGCGGTATTGGTTTCAATGCCAGCGTGAAAAGCAAAGAGTCTTCGCGAGGCGTTGGCGAGCTACTCGCGGATGTCGAGCCAGAGGATCTGGTCAAGTTTGGCTTGATTCCTGAGTTTGTGGGGCGCCTGCCAGTGATTGCAACGCTGACTGAGCTGACAGAAGACGCACTGGTTCAGATTTTGACTGAGCCGAAAAACTCGCTGATCAAGCAGTATGCCAAGCTCTTCGAGATGGAAGGCGTCACGCTTGAGTTTAGAGACGACGCCTTACGGGCTGTGGCTGTGAAAGCCATGGAACGTAAAACCGGTGCTCGTGGGCTGCGTTCTATCCTAGAGTCTGTGCTGCTGGATACCATGTATGAAATTCCTTCCTTGGAAGGGGTGAGCAAGGTCGTCATCGATGGTTCCGTCATTGCTGGCGAAAGCGAGCCACTGTTGATCTACTCGCAGCAGGAAGAAGCGCGGGTCGACGGTACTGACGGTTAACCCTTCGGTACGTACCACGGCCTAGCTTTCACCGCTTGTGCCAAACCAAGGGGTCGCCTAGGCGGCCCCTTGTTGTTCTACGTTATTGTTGAAACGGCTGGCCAGCACACGGTGATGTATCGTGTCATGCCCTTTCATACTGTGAGGTACTTGGCTAAGTACCCTTCAAGTACTCATCCGAATTTGAGGAACGTCTGCGATGCAGCAGAACGCCGATCAGACACAATGTCTACCCCTGTTGCCTTTGCGGGATGTGGTTGTGTATCCGCAAATGGTTATTCCGCTTTTTGTTGGCCGTGAGAAGTCCATTCAAGCCTTAGAGGCAGCGATGGAAGCCGACAAGCGTGTACTGCTGGTGGCTCAGCGCGAGGCCTCACAGGATGATCCTGATAATGCGGACCTCTACGCGATGGGGACCGTCGCTGACATCATGCAGCTGCTTAAGCTGCCTGATGGCACTGTAAAGGTGTTGATTGAAGGCAGCTTCCGCGCTGATGTTATCGATATCGAAGAAAATGAAGTGGGCTACACTCAGGCGCACTTAATCCCACGTGAAAGCGAGCCGCTTACCAGTCGTGAGCAAGAAGCGCTAGTGCGTGTCCTGCTCAATCAGTTCGAGCAGTACGTCAAGCTGTCTAAGAAAGTGCCCAACGAAGTGCTTAACTCGCTGTCGGGCATCGAAGACCCTAGCCGTTTGGTCGACACCATCTGCGCCCACCTGTCGCTGAAAATTGGTGACAAGCAAGAGCTGCTCGAAATGGATCGCGTACGCGACCGTATTGAACACCTGATGGCGCTGATTGAGTCTGAGATTGATCTGCTCCAGGTCGAGAAGCGCATCCGCTCGCGTGTTAAAGAGCAGATGGAAAAAACGCAGCGTGAGTACTATCTCAATGAGCAGATGAAGGCCATCCAGAAAGAGATGGGTGAGCTGGATAATGTACCCAACGAAGCCGAAAAGTACGAACAGGCGATCAAAGAGTCTGGGATGCCCAAAGAGGCGTCTGATAAAGCGACTCAAGAGCTTAATAAGCTCAAAATGATGGCTGCCAATTCTGCTGAGGCGACCGTAGTGCGCTCATATCTGGACTGGCTAATTGCCGTTCCATGGAAAAAGCGCACGCGCGTTAAGCACGATCTGGTAAAAGCCCAGCAGGTGCTGGATGAAGATCATTACGGCCTGGAAGAAGTGAAGGCGCGCATTCTTGAGTACCTAGCCGTACAAAAGCGCGTACGGAAAATGAAAGGGCCGGTGCTCTGCTTGGTAGGACCGCCTGGGGTAGGTAAAACGTCCCTTGGTCAATCCATCGCCCGCGCGACAAATCGTAAGTACGTCCGCCTGGCGCTGGGTGGTGTGCGCGATGAGTCGGAAATCCGTGGCCATCGCCGCACCTATATTGGCTCGCTGCCAGGCAAGCTGATACAGCGTATGAGCCGTGCCGGGGTGAAAAATCCGCTTTTCCTGTTGGATGAGGTGGATAAACTAGGCATGGACCACCGTGGTGATCCGGCGTCAGCGCTTCTAGAGGTATTGGACCCCGAGCAGAACAGCAGCTTTAGTGATCACTACCTTGAGCTGGATTACGACCTCTCTGAGACGCTGTTTATTTGTACCGCGAACTCAATGAATATCCCAGGCCCGCTGCTGGACCGTATGGAGATTATTCGTCTACCGGGCTACACCGAAGACGAGAAGCTCGCCATCGCTAGGCGCTACCTGCTACCCAAGCAGCTAGAAGCTAATGGGCTTAAGGAAGAAGAGCTAGCGCTGAATGACGACGCGTTGCTTGAGTTGGTGCGCTACTACACTCGTGAGGCGGGTGTGCGCGAGCTTGAGCGTCAGATCGCTAGAGTGTGTCGTAAAGTGCTGCGTGAGCGCTTAGAAGCTGAGCGCACCTCGAAAGATAAGGCAGGCAACAAGCTGCAGGCGCAGCAAGTGCTCTCCGCTGATCAGATTGAGACTTATGCCGGTGTGCGCCGCTATAGCTATGGCTTGGCGGAGCAGGAGGACCAAGTCGGTCGTGTAACCGGCTTGGCTTGGACGTCCGTAGGTGGGGAGCTGCTCAACATTGAGTCGGTAGTGACGCCAGGTAAAGGTCGTATTAACAAGACCGGTTCGCTTGGTGATGTCATGAAAGAGTCGGTAAGTGCAGCACAAACCGTCGTGAAGGCGCGTGCTCAGGCCTATGGAATTGACCCCCAGCGCTTCGAAAACGAAGACCTGCACATCCATGTGCCCGAAGGTGCCACACCTAAAGACGGGCCCAGTGCTGGTATTGCCATGGTAACGGCGATTGTCTCCGCCTATACTCAGCGGCCAGTAAGGTGCGATGTGGCCATGACAGGGGAGGTAAACCTGCGTGGTGAAGTATTACCGATTGGGGGTCTAAAGGAGAAATTGCTGGCGGCTAGGCGGGGTGGTATAAAGACCGTCTTAATCCCTGAGGAAAATCGTCGAGATCTCAAGGAAGTACCGGAGAATATCAAAGGAGCGCTTGATATTCGCCCCGTACGCTGGATAGATGACGTGCTGTCCGTGGCGCTGGCAGAGAATGTTGCCGAAGGCGCTTCATTAAAGGGCGCAGATAAGTCTTTCAATGCAAATGCTGTTGCAAGCACCCATTAAGCGTTAAAGCAGTTTTGCTTTAATTTTACTTAATAAGTTTGCCCAATGCCTTGAGCAGCGGGCATTTCACGGTCCGGTCGCTTGACAGGTGTTTCAAGGCATTGCTATAAAACGCAGCTATGCTTTGAGGTTGATGCACTTGGTGGCCGTGCCGTTCAGAGCCATTTTTTGAAACAGTTAAGGGGTGAAGTGTGAATAAGTCCGAGCTGATTGAAGCTATTGCCGTATCTGCAGATATTCCTAAAGCAGCGGCAAGCCGCGCATTGGATGCCATGGTGGAGTCTGTCACCGATAGCCTCAAAAAAGGCGAGAGTGTTTCTCTGGTAGGTTTTGGTACCTTCGCTATTAAAGAGCGTGCTGCGCGTACTGGTCGCAACCCCCAAACGGGTCAGCCAATCGAAATCAGCGCAGCAAAAGTGCCCAGCTTTAAAGCCGGTAAAGCGCTGAAAGACGCCGTCAACTAATTGGCTCGCGTTTGCTGTAACCTAATGGGCGCATCGCATCCGCGATGCGCCCATGTTCTTTTCTGGCCCGATGGTTTGGGCAATAGATGGCTTTGATGATCTGAGGCTAGCATGCTGCAAAGTATACGAGATGGCTCCAGAAGCTGGGGTGCCAAGATAATCATTGGTGTCATGGTCGCGGCCATGGCGCTTTTTGGTGTGGAGTCGCTGTTCAGTGTCTTTGGTAGCGACCCCAATGAAGTGGCGAGCGTTAATGGCGAACCCATTATGCGTCAGCAAGTTGAGCTAGAAGTGCAGCGCGCGCTGCGTTCTGGGCAAGTGCCTCCTGAGCAGGAGCGGGCACTGCGCAACGATATGCTCGACCAGCTCATCACTCAGTCTTTACTGCGTCAGTATGCTGAGGACGGCGGTTTTTACGTCTCCGACGCTCAGCTTGACCAGATGATCGTGACACTGCCTGAGTTTCATGATCAGGATGGGCGCTTTTCTGCAGAAATTTTCCGGAATCGTCTGGCAGGAGCGGGTTACACGCCGCTCTCGTTCCGTGAAGAGCTGCGGATGGATATCAAGCGTCAGCAACTGCAGCAGGGCTTGGCATTCAGTGACTTCAGCTTGGCCAATGAAGAGCAGCGTCTGGCAGACCTGCAAGGCCAGCAGCGAGATTTCCGCTACGTGATGCTGGATGCCAATGATGCTGCTTATGAAGTAGAGGTCACCGAGGAGCAGATGCAGGCCTACTATGACGCCAACCAGGAACGCTTCGAGCGCCCGGAACAGGTGCGCGTCGAGTACGTGGTGATCGACCGCCAGGCCATGGCTGAAGATATTGCTGTGGACGAGAGCGAACTCCGCGCTGCCTGGCGTGAGCAGAATCGCGATGCCAACCGTCGTGTTTCCCATATCATGGTGACCTTTGGTTCCGAGCGTGGCCGTGAAGAGGCCCAGCAGCTAGCCAATGAAGCGCTGGCTGACCTGAGCCGTGGTGAGAGTTTCGCCGATACCGCCGTGCGTTTTTCGGATGACACCGCTAGTGCCGAGCAGGGTGGTGATCTGGGCGTGATCAGTCGCGGCTTCTTTGGTGATGCCTTCGATGACGCAGCGTTTGCCCTTGGGGTCGGTGAGACGTCCCAGGTCGTCGAAATGGACGGTGCTTTCCATATTCTGCAGGTTACCGAGCTGGATGCGCCTTCTTTCGAAGAGCAGCGTGACCGTTTGGCTCAGGAAGTGGCGCTGCGTGAGGTCAATGATGACTTCAATCGTCAGGTGCAGCGTCTGATCGATGAGAGCTTCGCGGCAGACGATCTGCAGTCCGTTGCGGATGACCTCGGCCTGACGCTCAACGAGAGCGACTGGTTGGCGCGTGGGGAAGGTGAAGGAGCGCTTTCCGAGCCGGGCGTGCTGGATGAGGCGTTCAGCGCTGACGTGCTGGAAGAGGGCTACAACAGCGAAGTGATTGAGCTCGACAACGACCGCCGCTTAGTGCTTCGTGTTGCCGAGCATCGTGATGCAACTGTTCTGCCCCTAGATGAAGTGCGCGATGAAGTAGAGCAGGCTGTTGCTGCTCAGCAGCGCCAAGAAGCACTTCAGGAGCAGGCAGCAGAATTGATCGCCTTGCTCCGTGCGGGCGATGCCGTTGAGCTGGAGTGGCTGGAAGCCAATAACGTCTCTCGCCAGTCTGACAGTACGCTGCCTCAGGTGCTGATCCGTGAAGTGTTCCGCATGCCACACCCTGAAGAGGGCGACAGCGTTTACCGTGCCGTGACCTTGCCTCAGGGCGTTGCTGTCGTTGCATTGGACAGTGTCAACGAAGGGCAGGCCGACGAGCAGATGAATGCTTTCGTGTCACAAATGGCAGAACAACTGCGGGCTCAGGCGATCATTCAAGGATTGATCGATGACCTGCGCAGTGATGCCAGGATAGAGCGCTAAAACTAAAAAGCCGATCCATGTGATCGGCTTTTTCATGACGGGGCCTGTGCTCAATGGCTCAATGCGATTCGCTGTCGCTACCAGGCGGCTGGATCAGCGAGAACTGGCGCAGTACGGGCTCTGGGTGGCGCTCGCTCGAGTGCTCCACGACAATATCCCAGCCGTGTTCGCTATCCCAATCGCCTAACACAAAGCGTTTGGCAGGCACGTCTTCGACGGTGAGGTCATGGACCTTGGGGCGATGGGTGTGGCCATGGATCATGATGTTCACCCCATGGCGCTGCATTGTGGTCACGACTTCTGCGTGGGTCACATCCATGATGGCTTCGGCCTTGTTGGCGTTGGCATCCCCAGACTGCATACGCAGGCTCTTGGCCAACTCTAGCCGCTGCTCCAGCGGCATGGCCAGGATCTGCGCCTGCCACTCAGGGTGGCGAGACTGGGCGCGAAACGCCATGTAGGCCTCATCTTTGGTGCACAGGCTGTCACCGTGCAGAATGACGGCGGCTACGCCCTGCAATTCCACTTGCTCACTGTCGGGCAGCAGGGTGGCCTGACAGGCGTTGATGAAGCGTTCGCCGATCAGAAAGTCCCGGTTGCCGTGAATGAAAAAGATGGACGTGCCCGCATCGCTCAGTGCCCGCAGGCGCTTGATCACCTCATGGGCCACCCCGCTGAGGGGGTGAGGCGTATCCAGCAAGTCGTCTCCGATCCAGGCGTCGAACAGGTCGCCCAGAATGTAAAGATCCTCGGCCCCTTTGGCGGTATGCTCCAGGTAACGATAAAACCCCTGATTGAGCTCAGGGGTGTCGTTACTCAAATGCATGTCAGCGATCAGCAGCGTACGCATAAGACTCCCGACGGTTATTCCGCATCCTTCAGGTAGGCGCGCTCGATGACCACGTCTTCGGCGGGCACGTCTGCGTGCATGCCACGGCGCGTGGTGCTCACGGCCTTGATGGCGTTGACCACGTCCATGCCGTCCACTACTTCACCAAATACCGCGTAACCCCAGCCTTGCAGGCTTTTGCCGCTGTGGTTCAGGAAGCTGTTGTTACCGACGTTGATGAAAAACTGGGCGGTGGCAGAGTGGGGATCCTGGGTACGGGCCATGGCCAGCGTGCCGATGGTGTTCTGCAGACCGTTGTCGGCTTCGTTTTCGATGGGGTCGCGTGTCGGCTTCTGGTTGAACTCCTGGTCGAAGCCGCCCCCTTGAATCATGAAACCATCGATGACCCGGTGGAACAGCGTGCCGTCGTAAAAACCGTCGCGCACGTACTGCTCGAAATTGGCTGCCGTAACCGGGGCTTTTTCATGATTGAGCGCGATGGTGATGTCACCGTAGTTCGTCTGTAATACGATCATGGATAAATTCCTGTTCAATAAAAGCGTTCGCCTTGGCGCTGTGCATCGGCGTCACGTTATAATAGCGGTTTTGCTCGGCACCGCGAAGCGCTAACCCTGATTGCCTTTGCATCGTTTGCCCAGCACGCCATCTACCATGAGGTTATCAACACCACCATGACCAACGAGACCACCCCAGCGCCGAACTTCATTCGCAACCAAGTACGCGACGAGATAGCGGGCGGCCAGGTCACCAAAATTGTGACGCGCTTTCCTCCGGAGCCCAACGGCTTTTTGCACATCGGCCACGCCAAGTCGATTTGTCTGAACTTCGGGTTGGCAGAGCAGTTTGGTGGTGAGTGTCATCTGCGCTTTGACGACACCAACCCAGCAAAAGAAGAGCAGGCGTACATTGACGCCATCAAAGAAGACGTTAGCTGGTTGGGCTTTGAGTGGGCAGGCCCGGTACGTTTTGCCTCCGACTACTTCGACCAGCTCTACGCCTGGGCGCAGCATCTGATTCGTGAAGGCAAAGCCTATGTGGATGACCTGTCTCCGGATGAGATTCGCGAGTATCGGGGTACGCTGACCGAGCCCGGCAAGCCTAGCCCCTACCGCGAGCGCAGCGCCGAAGAGAGCTTGGACCTTCTAGAACGGATGCGTAACGGTGAGTTTGGTGAAGGGGAAAAAGTGCTGCGCGCCAAAATCGATATGGCGTCGCCCAACATCAATTTGCGCGATCCGATCTTGTACCGCATTCGTCATGCGCATCACCACCAAACAGGTGACAAGTGGAAAATCTACCCCTCGTACGATTTTACCCACGGTCAGTCGGATGCCATCGAGGGTATTACTCACTCCATCTGTACGCTGGAGTTCGAAGACCACCGCCCGCTATACGAGTGGTTCTTGAACAATCTGCCGGTGCCCGCCAAGCCGCGCCAGATTGAATTTGCCAGACTGAACCTCGACTACACGCTGACCTCCAAACGTAAGCTGAAGCTGTTGGTGGATGAGCAGATCGTCGATGGTTGGGATGACCCGCGAATGCCGACCATTTCCGGTATGCGTCGCCGGGGCTATACGCCCGCTTCGATTCGTAAATTCTGTGAAATGATCGGCGTGACCCGTTCCGACGGTGGTTTGGTGGATATCGCCATGCTGACCCACGCCATTCGTTCGGACCTGGAAGATAACGCACCCCGGGCGATGTGCGTGCTCAAGCCGCTAAAAGTGGTGCTGACCAACATGCCGGAAGATCACGAGGAAGTGTACCAGGTGCCAGGCCACCCGGCGCGTGAAGACATGCCGATGCGTAAAGTTCCTTTTGGTCGTGAGCTCTACATCGATCAAGACGACTTTATGGAAGACGCGCCGAAGAAATTCTTCCGCCTAGCACCGGGCAAAGAAGTGCGCCTGCGCAACAGCTACGTAATTCGCTGTGATGACGTGATTAAAGACGATGCAGGTGAGATTATTGAGCTGCACTGCTCCGTCGATTTCGACACCCTGGGTAAAAACCCGGAAGGCCGCAAGGTGAAAGGCGTGATTCACTGGGTCAGCGCGGCCCACGGCGTGCCGATGGAAGTGCGCCTCTACGACAACCTGTTCATGGTCGAGCAGCCCGATCGTGATAAGGACGTCGACTTCCTCGAGCATTTGAATCCCGAGTCGCTGGTGGTGTGCCATGCCATTGGCGAGCCAAGCCTGGCCAGTGCCGCGCCGGAAGATCGTTTCCAATTCGAGCGAGTCGGTTACTTCTGCGCCGATCGTCACGCCTCCACTGCCGACCACCTGGTGTTCAACCGCACCGTGGGCTTGAAAGATAGCTGGGCGAAAATCAAACAGAAGGGATAAGGAAACGTCATATGCATATTTACAATACGCTGACACGCCGCAAAGAGCCTTTTAAGCCCCTTGTCGATGGCAAGGTCAGCATGTACGTTTGCGGTATGACGGTGTATGACTACTGTCACCTTGGCCACGCCCGGGTGATGGTGGCCTTTGATGTGATTACCCGCTACCTGCGCCATCGCGGCTATGACGTGACCTACGTGCGCAACATCACCGATATCGACGATAAAATCCTCAAGCGGGCCGAGGAGAACGGCGAGCCCATCGACGCGCTCACCGAGCGCATGATTGCCGCGATGCATGAGGACGAAGCTCGCCTCAACGTGCTGCCACCCAGTCAGGAGCCCCGGGCAACGAGGCACATCGACGACATTATCGCGATGATCGAAACGCTCATCGACAAAGGTTTTGCCTATGCCGCGGCCAATGGTGATGTCTACTACCGAGTGCGCAAGTTCACCGACTACGGCAAATTGAATAACCGTCAGCTGGATGACATGCGCTCTGGTGCACGGGTCGACGTGGATGTGCACAAAGAAGACCCGCTGGATTTCGTGCTCTGGAAAGCGGCCAAGCCCGGTGAAGCTCACTGGCATTCCCCCTGGGGAGACGGGCGACCGGGTTGGCACATCGAGTGCTCCGCGATGTCCACCTGCTGCCTGGGGGACACCTTCGATATTCATGGCGGTGGGCCGGATTTGACCTTTCCCCATCATGAAAACGAGATTGCTCAATCGGAAGCGGCGACAGGTAAAACCTACGTCAACACCTGGATGCATGCTGGAGCCGTTCGCGTCAACCAAGAGAAGATGTCCAAGTCGCTGGGCAACTTCTTCACCATCCGCGACGTGCTAGCCGAGCACGATCCAGAAGTGGTGCGCTACCTGTTGGTGGCAAGCCACTATCGTAGCGCTATTAACTACTCAGTGGATTCGCTGGTCGAAGCGCGCAAATCGCTAACGCGGTTGTATACGGCGTTAGACGGAGTGAACGCCGACGAGCAGGCAGCCGCCAGCGATGCCGCGGAGCGCTTCACAGCGGCAATGGACGACGACTTCAACACGCCCATCGCTTTGGCCGCGCTTTTCGATTTGGCCCGCGATCTCAACCGAGCGAAAAGTGATCAGCCAGCAGAGGCACCACGCTTGGCTGGTGAATTAAAGCGTTTGGCCGGTGTGCTGGGACTACTGCAGCAAACGCCACAAACGTTTCTAAAAGGCGCCCAGCAGCAGGTAGCGCTGAGCGAAGAAGAGATCGAAGCAAAAATCGCCGAGCGACAAGCGGCGAAAGGAAGTAAGGATTTTGCCCGCGCTGATGCTATTCGTGATGAGCTGGCAGCGCTTGGCATTATTCTCAAAGATTCTCGGGAAGGAACCACCTGGGTGATCGAAGCGCCTTAATCGTTGTAAACAGTCAGGCGTCGTTACTGCGGCGTCTGACTTCAACGCAGCAGGCTCTTATACTGAAACGATACGCCCCAGAAGTTCATTGAAAAGGACGACTCCATGCGCTCATTGTTCACACCTGCCATGGCTGCCTGTTTATCAACGGTGCTCTCCACGGCCAGTGCCAACGACCCCATCGTGGTCTCTTCTAAAATCGATACCGAAGGCTCGGTACTAGGCGAGTTAATTATTCAGACGCTGGAGCGCAACGGTATTCCAACGGAAGATCGGCTTCAGCTTGGTGGTAGCTGCGTGGTACGCAGCGCGTTGCAGGCGGGTGAGGTTGATCTGTATCCCGAATACACCGGCAACGGTGCTTTCTTCTTTGACATGACCGATAGCCCGGTATGGAACAGTGCTGAAAATGTCGTTAATCGACGCCTTGCCCTCGCCATCGTTTAAACGACGCCCATGGCACCCGAATGTTGTGCTGTTGTGCCTAAGCGGTGCCATGCTGGCTGCCGCTTGGTTGTTAAGCTTTGTCAGTGTTGCTCCTAATCGCATTGTTTCCGGCACGGCTTTTGGCATGGTAGACGCCATTAGCTGGCCGGGCGCGGCACTGGTATCACTGCTCTTTATCGCCATGGCGGCGTTGTCGTCCGTGCCTACCTCAAGGCACTACCGGGCGATGCTGGGCATCATCATACTCATCTTGCTGTTGATGCCGTTTGGCTTAATGGTGGCAGGCCACTGGTTGGTCGACCCCTCGTTACCCCAGGCGCGACTCGGCATTGGCGCAGCCTACTGGACCGTGCTGTTCGTACTGTTGCTCTGTTTGGTAGAGCTACGCCTACGCTTAGGGTTATCCCGCTGGTGGCCAACGCTGCTGCTGGCAGGCGTGGGCATTGCTTGGTGGGGATGTGCCGCGCTTTGGCTGGATCGCCTTGCCCTCGTGCAAGAGTTCCAGGCCCGTGAGGGGCAGTTTTATCAGGCCGTTGGTCAACATATTGCCTTGGTGGGCACAGCCGTGGGCGTTAGCGTGGTGCTGGGAATGCTGTTAGCGATGCTGATGCGTCGCTATCAGCGCCTGCAAAAAATCGCGTTTACACTGCTGAACTTTTTACAAACCATCCCAAGTTTGGCGCTGTTTGGACTACTGCTAGCGCCGCTCGCTTGGCTGGCGGCTAACGTACCCCCGCTGGCAGCGTTGGGTGTCAGCGGTATCGGCAATGCTCCAGCGCTGATTGCGTTAATTGCTTATAGCCTGCTGCCCATGGTGCGTAATACCTACATTGCTCTGGAAGAGGTCAGCGCTGAGACGCTCCAGGCCGCTAAAGCCATGGGTATGCGTACCGGGCAGCGTTTTTGGCAGGTGCGTTTTCCATTGGCGCTTCCCGTACTGTTAGAAGGCGTACGCATTACGGCTGTACAGGCGATTGGGCTAACGGCAGTGGCGGCACTGATAGGTGCTGGCGGTCTAGGGACGTTTATTTTTCAAGGGCTGGGGCAAGCCGCCATGGATATGGTGCTACTGGGCGCACTGCCCATTCTGATCTTGGCACTGATAGTGGACGCAGGATTAGGAGCGTTGGCAGACGCGCTGCGTCCCGGAGGACAGGAATGATAGAGCTTTCCCACGTTTCAAAACAGTTTGGTGACGATACCGCGGTGGAAGACATCACGCTGCGGGTCGCTAAAGGAAAGTTCTGTGCGTTGGTAGGGACCTCTGGATGCGGTAAATCCACCACCCTACGCATGATCAATCGGCTGATTGAGCATAGCAGCGGCGATATTATCCTGGATGGCCAGGCGATTGAGCAGTACGACCCAGTAAAACTACGTCGGCGAATCGGCTATGTGATCCAGAGTACCGGGCTGTTTCCCCACTGGAACGTCGCGCGCAATATTGGCTTAGTGCCTCGGTTGCTGAAATGGCCCGCTACAGAAATTACCGCTCGTGTAGAGGAACTGATGGGCGTACTGGGCCTGCCGGTGGGCGAGTTTGCGCATAAATATCCGCATCAGCTCTCAGGTGGTCAAGCGCAGCGGGTCGGGGTGGCCCGTGCCTTAGCCGCAGACCCCGATATACTACTGATGGATGAGCCGTTTGGTGCTCTGGACCCCATTACCCGGGAAAAGCTTCAGGATGAGCTGGCCAAGCTACAGGCACGGTTACACAAAACCATTGTGTTCGTGACCCACGATATGGATGAAGCGCTGAAGTTAGCCGACCATTTGGTCGTCATGCGTGATGGCCGTATTGTCCAGCAGGGCACGCCGCTGGCACTGCTTCAACGGCCCGCTGATCCGTTTGTGGAATCCCTGCTCGGTGGGCTTGAGCGGGGGTTGAAGCAGGCAGCGTTAACGCGCGTAAAAGATCGCATGACATCGCTTGGGCCTACTTTGCCGGCACAATCTCGAATTCCCGCCGATTTCTCGCTGCGCCAAGCGCTTTCCATGATGCTGCGGGACCACTGCGACCGCTTAACCGTGGTGGATCAAGGCGATGTGCCAATAGGGGAGCTTTCGCTGCGCCGCATCGTTAAAGAGGCGCAGTTGGATAAGGTGAGCCAACGTGACGCGTAATTCTTCCACCGTCAGCCTGCCTAACGCACCGAGCATTCAATGGTTTCTGCCGCTTATTTGGGTCGCGCTACTGGCGGTGTGCATCGTGGGCATGCCGCTCCTAGAGGGCCTGTTTCGTTGTGTAGAGCCTGACGCCCGGCAAGTCGTCTATGATCGCGCGGCGTTTTACGAGCTGCTGGGCCGCCATGTGTTAGTCGTTGCCGTGGCGGCAGTGGTCACCATTGCGGTTGGTGTAGCGGCAGGTATTGCCGTTACCCGCGAGCGAGGGCGGGATTTCTTGCCTCTGGTGGGGCAGTTGGCCTCTTTAGGGCAAACGTTCCCCCCGGTGGCGGTGCTGGCGCTAGCGGTGCCAGTGTTAGGGTTTGGTACGCTGCCCATTATCGTTGCGCTAATGCTTTACGGGCTGCTGCCAATCGTACGCAATACGCTGGCGGGCATTAACGATGTTGACGCGACCATCAAAGAGGCGGCCCAGGCCATGGGCATGACGCCTTGGCAGGTGCTGCGTCACGTGGAGTTGCCCCTGGCCGCCCCGGTAATTCTGGCAGGGGTGCGTACTTCGGTGACTATTAATATTGCCACGGCGGCACTCGGTGCCACTGTCGGGGCCAGTAATCTGGGAGACCCCATTATCGCCGGTATCGTCAATGGCAATATGGCCTACGTGCTGCAAGGCGCGCTGCTGATTGCACTGCTGGCGCTGAGCGCGGATAGCGCCTTTAACGTCTACCAGCAGCGGCTGCGCCAACGCCTCTCTGCTTCTTAAGTGCTCTCTGCGTCTTAAGTTGAATCCCTAAACGGCTTGCACTGAGTTACTGTCCAAGTGTTGCGTTGACCCGTGTCAGATAAATCCACTGGCATAAACGGTCATCACCGACAACACTGCCCTCAAAAGGGGTAAAAACAAGGACAATAATGATGACTCAGTACGTACACCAGCCGGCCTTCATGACCGGCGACGAGTTTGCCATCGAGACGTTCGCCCTGCTGAACCCCGATGGCGAGCTCTACGAAGGCGCTCGAGCACCCGAGATCACGCAAGAGCACGCCCGCCGACTGTACCAGGCCATGCTAGCCACCCGCATTCTTGATGAGCGCATGATGGCTGCCCAACGCCAAGGGCGGCTCAGTTTCTATATGCAGTGCACCGGTGAAGAAGCCGCCGTGGTAGGCGCTGCTGCCGCGCTTGATGATGCCGATATGATCATGGCCCAGTACCGCGAACAAGGCGCCTTGATGTATCGCGGCTTCTCTATCGACGAGTTTATGAATCAGCTATTTGGCAACGAGCTTGATTACGGCAAAGGCCGCCAAATGCCGATTCATTACGGCTCTCGCAAGCTGCACTACATGACCATCTCATCGCCGCTGGCGACGCAGATTCCTCAAGCCACCGGGTATGCCTATGGCCAAAAGCTGGCCGGTGAAGGCCACTGTACGCTGACCTTTTTTGGCGAAGGCGCAGCCTCAGAAGGGGACTTTCACGCCGCGCTTAATATGGCCTCGGTGCATCAGGTGCCGGTGATCTTTTTCTGCCGCAACAACGGCTACGCTATTTCTACTCCCTCCACAGAACAGTTTGCCGCTGACGGCATTGCTCCCCGTGCCTTTGGCTACCATATGCACGTGATTCGCGTGGATGGTAACGACGCCCTAGCGGTATATGAAGCGACCCGCCAAGCGCGAAAAATCGCCGTTGAGCAGAACCAGCCGGTGCTGATTGAAGCCATGTCCTACCGGTTGGCTGCCCACTCCTCTTCGGATGACCCCTCGGGCTATCGCGCTAAGAGCGAAGAGGAAGCGTGGCGCGCCAAAGATCCCTTGCTACGCATGCAGCGCTGGCTGGCGAAGAAAGGGTGGTGGAGCGATGAAGAGGAAGCTGCCCAGCAGGAGAGCCTGCGCCGTGAAGTGCTGGAAACCATGAAGCGCGCCGAAAAACGCCCGCCGCCGCCGCTGGAGTCGTTAATCAGCGATGTTTACGCCGATGTGACACCTGCGCTACAGCACCAGCTGGATCAGTTGAAGCGCCATATTCGCCGCTACCCAGATGCCTACCCGCGCGGCGCAAAATCGCTAGATCTGACGCTTTCGTCAGCCACTGATACTCAGGGAGAGGCGTAATATGGCGACGATGAACATGCTCCAGGCGATTAATAACGCGCTGGATATCGCCATGGCGGAAGATGAGAAAGTCATCTGCTTTGGTGAAGACGTGGGTATTTTTGGCGGTGTTTTCCGAGCCACCAGCCATTTACAAGAGAAGTACGGCAAAGCGCGCTGCTTTAATACGCCGCTGGTGGAGCAAGGCATTATTGGCTTTGCTAACGGACTGGCCGCACAAGGCTCTGTTCCCGTCGCTGAAATCCAGTTTGCGGATTACATCTTCCCCGCATTTGATCAAATCGTTAACGAGACCGCCAAATTCCGCTACCGCTCTGGGGATCTCTTCAACGTAGGCGGGCTCACCATTCGCACACCCTATGGCGGCGGCATTTCCGGGGGCTTATACCACTCGCAATCACCTGAGGCGTACTTTACCCACACGCCGGGCTTAAAAGTGGTGGTGCCGCGCAACCCCTATCAAGCCAAAGGGCTGCTGCTGGCGGCGATTCGTGACCCCGACCCCGTGCTGTTTTTAGAGCCAAAACGGCTCTATCGTGCCGCCGTAGGTGAAGTGCCCGATGAAGACTACCAACTGCCAATTGGTGAAGCGGAGGTGATCAAAGAGGGCACCGACATTACCCTGGTGGGCTGGGGTGCGCAGATGGAAGTGATCAGCAAAGCCGCCGAGCTTGCCGAAGAGCAGGGCATTGCCTGCGAGGTCATCGACCTGCGTTCGCTGCTGCCCTGGGATGTGGATACCGTGGCAGAGTCGGTATTCAAAACCGGCCGTATGATTGTTAGTCATGAAGCGCCGCTCACCGGCGGCTTTGCCGGTGAAATTGCCGCGACGATACAGGAGCGCTGTTTTCTCTATCTGGAATCGCCGATTACTCGGGTTACCGGGCTGGATACGCCTTTCCCACTTGTGCTGGAGAAAGAGTACTTGCCCGACCACCTGAAAATTTTTGAAGCGATTTGCGAAAGCGTGAACTTTTAGCGCCAGGGAGAACAGCCATGAGTGATTTTTTACTGCCAGATATCGGTGAAGGTATCGTAGAGTGTGAAGTGGTGGAGTGGCGCGTGGCCGAAGGCGACACCATCGAAGAGGATCAGCCGATAGTCGAAGTGATGACCGACAAGGCGCTGGTGGAAATCACCGCGCCAGAAGCCGGGACGGTCACCAATCTGTATGTGGCCCAGGGGAAGATTGCCAAGGTTCACGCGCCGCTTTATGCATACCAAGCCGCCGGTCAGATGAACAGCGATACTGCTGCTACCGAGCAGGCACCTCCAGCGCCGCCCAGTAGCCACGGGGTGGCCGCTGATGAAAATAGCCCGCCGCCTAAAAGCCAAGCCGTTACCCCGGCGGCTGCAGGCAAAGTGCCCGCTAGCCCTGCGGTGCGCCGCTTAGTACGCGAGCACAGCCTAGCCCTGTCGGAGATCTCAGGCAGTGGCAAAGATGGTCGAGTGTTGAAAGAAGACGTGCTAGCGCACCTCAACGCGCCAGCGGTATCTCACCAAACGGCCAGTGTTTCGATGCCATCAAGCACAGGCTTAGCACCCTCAAAAGTAGAGCCGCTGCGCGGCGTGCGGGCGGTGATGGCCAAGCGCATGGTAGAGGCCGCTAGCTCCATTCCTCATTTTCACTACGGTGAAGAGATTGATGTCACGGAGCTGTTGGCGCTGCGCGAGCGGCTCAAGCCGCAGGTAGAGGCGCAGGGCGAACGGCTCACGCTGATGCCGTTCTTTATGAAAGCGATGGCGCTGGCCGTGGCGGAGACGCCGATCATCAATGCACAGTTAAACAGCGAAGCCAACGAGCTGAGCTACTACGACCAGTGCAATATCGGCATGGCGGTGGATAGCAAAGCGGGGCTTTTGGTACCTAACGTGAAAGGTGTCGAGGGCTTAACGCTGTTTGAGATTGCCAAAGAGGTCGGCAGGCTAACCAATGCCGCTCGGGAAGGGCGCGTGGAGCAGGCGGATCTAAAGGGCGGCACCATTAGTATCTCCAACATTGGTGCTCTTGGGGGAACCTACGCTGCGCCGATTATTAATGCGCCGGAAGCCGCCATTGTGGCCATTGGCAAAACCCAGTGGCTGCCGCGCTTTGATGAGCACGGGGCTGTGCAGCGCCGGGCTATCTTGACGGTCACCTGGGCAGGCGATCATCGCTTTATTGATGGCGGTACCATTGCCCGTTTTTGCAACGCCTGGAAAGGCTTTCTAGAGGCGCCGGAAAGCATGCTGCTTCATCTGACTTAACCGTGTAGGCACCTTGCTATGAGCCAGGCACCGCTGCAGCAGTTTTACATACCCGAAGAGCAGTCGGTGTACCTGCTAAGCCATCACGATGCGCGAAAGCTAAAAGACTGGGTAGCGCTGTGCCAGGCGCAGCTTGCCCAGTTGGGCTATTCAAATATCGAGCTGATTGGTAAGGGGGCTTATGGGTTTGTGTTTGCGGGTAGCGCATGGCAGCAGGGCATGACTGCCCACTATGTGTTTAAGTTCTCGCGTATTACCTTGCCCACCCATCTACAAGAACGCCTCGAAGAAGAGGCGTTTATGCTTGATCAAGTGTCACACCCTCGGATACCTAAACTCATCACTTATCAGCGCTCACGCGGCCAGTCGATTCTGGTCATGGAGCGTGCGCCTGGCTGGAATCTGGAGCAAGTGTCGCTCAAGCAGGGAAGGCTCTCACCTCGGTTAATTATGCGCATCGCTGCACAGTTAGCAGACATCTTACAAGCACTGCGTCGTGAAACAGGCCCGAACGCGCGGCCGGTGGTACATGGCGACATTAAACCCTCTAATCTGGTCTTTGACGCCACCTGCGAGGCCATCGCGCTGATCGACTGGGGCTCATCGGTGTTCGCACAGTTGGATGAATCGCTTCAGTTCGTGGGCGCCAACGTAATGGAGTTGATGTCGGACAATCTGCAGCAAACCAATGCCCGGCTGGGGGATGTCTATTTTATCGGTGAAGAGCAGTTGAACGGAGCGCTCTCGTCGCCACGGTTCGATGAGCAGGGGGCGGCAGGTACGCTCTATGCGCTAGCGTCTGCGCAGTCCTGTCGTTTTGGCCATCGAGCAATTCCGGCCAGCTCATTGGGATTGCCCATTGAGTTCGCGCGCACGCTGGATGGCATGCTCGACCCCGACCCACAGGTGCGGCGTAAAGCGGGGGATTACTTTATTCGTGAAATGCCGCGCATGGCGAAGCTGGTTATGGTTGACCTGCCCATCGCCCCCCAAACGCCGCTAGTGCCCGTATGGGGAAAAGGCCTGCGTCGCCCGGCTAGCCAAGAGATCGATACCGTGGTGTACAGCTCACGAAAGGCGTTTTTACGCGAGGCAAGCGCTGAAGAGACGTTAAACGACGTCAATGATGTGCAGCTTGATCGCTACTACAAACAGTTTATGCAGGGCATGGGAGAAACCGAAAAAGCCTTTTTGGCTTCGGTGAGCCGGTTGGGCAAATACCCAGTCGTCGGTGGTTTAGCGGTGCGCTGGGAGCGGGAGGGGGTCTATATTGATTCGTCGCTCAACCTGCATGACCCAGCGCTAAAGCCCGCGTTTATCGAAGCGGTGAATAACATGGTGCACTTAGCACGGGCCATTCATCGCCAGGGGGTATTTAAAAGTTGTCTGTTCAATGCCCGCCAAACGCTGCACTTAGAGCGTGCTAGCCCTGAGGAGGCGTTTCACTGCCAGCCAGAGATGGCGATTAATTACGAAGTGAGCGCGGTGCCGGAAATGGAGGATCGCACCCGGCAGCACAGCTACTTTGAAGATGGTCCTGACCCAGAAGAGCTATTGGTGCTGCCGGATACCATTATGCAACTGCTTCAGCGGCTCAATGAGATTCACCATACCGGCATGATCATCTTTGAAGCGCTGCCCAAACATCTCAAAATCCATAGCTACTATCGGCTGCTCGACCCTCAACGCGAGCAGGAGTTTCGCAGCCTACTGAGCCGAATGCTGGCTGCTGTCAGTCAAATCGAGGGGCTGGGCGTGTCGGGGTTTATGAAGATGCCCTACAAAGACACGCGCTTTTTTACCCACTTAGAACGACAACCAGAGCACTTCTACCCCAAAGACCCAAAAGAGTATATAAGAAAAAGTGCCTTGCCCGCGCCGCCGCGTTAGGCGGCACTGTTAATTCGGCGCGTTTGTGATTAACCAGCTCGCCAACTGTTCGGTTAAACGGTCGGTGGCGCTACCAAAGGCGCTCACCACATCGGGTATCCCAGTGCTTGTGGCGCGCTCCCGAATCGCAAAGCTGGTGGAGGCCACGGGCTGTTGGTCCGCGCCGAGTAATTGAACGTCTAACTGCAGGTTAACGCTTGGCGGAGAGGTGTCATACTCGCTCTGAAAGTGGCGCAGCTCGCTTAATAGCAGCAAGTCGTGAGGGAGCCGATCGCTGCTCACGTTGGCGAACAGCTCTTGCTGCTGCAGCCCTGCAATCAGCTGGGCTTGCAGCATGTCCGGTGTATCTTCATGCCAGCGAGCACCCTCATACACATTGACCACATTGCCTTCGGGAAACACCACGATACGATTGCTGCTGAGCAGGTGGCCCGCTTCTGGTGTAGCGATACCCAGTCGCTCTGGCTGCGTGATGGTGGCAGGGTCGCTCTGCATCGTGGTAGCAGGCAAGCGATACAGCGTCGATGGCGCTTTCTCCGGTAAAATAGAGCAGCCCGAAAGGGTAAGTAAGGCACTTAGAAAAAAGCCGTTACGTAAAGCGTGCATGTTCATGGGTGGAACTCCTCTACTTGGTCGCGGCCTAGGAAAAAGTCCGTGGGGCTCTCCTCAAGCTCCCGTGTAATGCGGTCGAGGGTGGCGAGTGTCGAGCGTAACGCCGCTAGGGCCGGGGCAATGTCGCGAGTGCTTTGTAGAGTGCTTTCGACAGCACCCGCGTTATCGTTCACCAACTGTTCTATCCGCTGGGCAGCGCTGGCAACATTGCGGCTGGCGCTCTCTGCGCTGCGCATCACCTGCTGACCCTCCTGGCTCAGCAAGCGGTTCGCCTCTAGGCTAAGCGATTCGATGCTTTCAAGCGTGGTGGAGGCTTGGCGTGACACATCGCCAAAGAGCGCCATGTTTTCATCCAGGGCAGACTGCTGAGAGGCAATCATCTCGGTGATTTGGGCAATATTGGTCAGGATATTGCCTGCTTGCTCACGATTATTGTCATTGAAGAGCTCGTTCACACTCTGCAAAATCGCATTGAGGTTTTCGACCATCTCTTCGCCTTCGTCAAGCAGCGTAGCAATAGGCGACGGGTCGGCTTTAATGAAAGGCGTATCGGCGCTGCTCTGCGCTAGCAAGCGTTGGCTTTCTGGGGTGCCGCCATAGAGTTGCACGGACATACTGCCGGTAATGCTAGCAAAGGCTAGCTTTGCGCGGGTATCCACTTTAATCGGAGTGTCTTCATACACGCGAATAAGCGTGATCACTTGGCGTGGGTCGTCAGGGTTGAGGGAAAGCTCGGTGACATCGCCCACTTCAATGCCGTTGTACTGCACCTTGCTACCCACCGAGAGGCCGTTGACGCTGCGCTCGAACAAAATGCGGTAGGGTTGATAGTCGCGTTGGCCAGCCGCATAGCTCATCCAGAGCGCAAACAGCAGGGCGGCAGCGGCCGTCAGCACGGTAAACAGACCAATCAAAATATGGTGCGCGCGGGTTTCCATGTGCGTCACTCCTGAGAAGAGGTTAGGCCAGCAGAGCGCTGTGCAGCGCGTCCACGCGGTCCATTAAAGTAATCCTGTACCCACTCGTCGTCCGTTTTCGCGACGTTTTCCAGGGTATCCACCACCAGAACGCGTTTTTGCGACAGCACAGCGACCCGGTCGCAGGCCGCATAGAGGGTATCGAGGTCGTGGGTGACCAAAAAAACGCTAAAGCCCATTGCATCGCGCAGCGTGACCAGCAGTTGGTCAAACGCGGCGGCGCCAATGGGGTCGAGTCCTGCGGTAGGCTCATCGAGAAACAAAATATCCGGGTCCAGGGCGAGTGCCCTGGCAAGCGCGGCACGTTTCATCATGCCCCCAGAGAGCGATTCTGGAAATTGTCGGGCGGCATGAGGGGGCAGGCCTACCAGCGAGAGCTTGATACGCGCCAGATACTCGGCCTCTTGCCGAGAGAGTTTGGCGTGCTCGATAAGCGGCAGCGCAACGTTTTCTTGCAGGTTGAGCGAACTAAATAGCGCCCCACGCTGAAAGAGCACCCCAAAGCGCCGCTCGACTTGGCTGCGTTGGGACTCACTTAACTCATTTAACCGCTGGTTCAGCACTTCTACTGTGCCGTCATTTGGCCGCTTTAAGCCCACAATACTGCGCAGTAGAACTGATTTACCGGTACCTGAGCCGCCGACAACGCCGAGAATTTCGCCTCGGTAGAGGGTCAAGTCCAGCCCTTCGTGAACGACGTTGTCGCCAAATCGGTTCACCAGCCCCTGCACGCGAATAACCGCTTCATCGCGCTCAGGCTGTTGAGGCATCTCTGAATATCGCTCGGTCACCAGCCCATCTCCATGAAAAATAACGCCGCTAATGCATCGATGAGAATCACCATGAAGATGGCTTGCACCACACTGGATGTCGTGTGGGCACCCACCGATTGGGCACTGCCGCTGACTTTAAACCCTTCTAGGCAGCCAATGACGGCAATCACAAAGGCAAATACCGGCGCTTTGCTCAAGCCGACCAGAAAATGAGTGACCGACACGTCTTTTTGCAGTGTGGTGATGAACTGACTCACAGAAATATCCAACGATAGGGTGGCTACCACCGCGCCGCCGACGAGGCCGCTCAGCATGCCCACAAACGCCAGCAGCGGTAGGCTGATCAACATCGCCATCACCCGGGGAAGCACTAGCAGCTCAATCGGGTCGAGTCCCAATGTTTTGAGGGCATCAATCTCTTCGTTGGATTTCATTGCGCCAAGCTGGGCGGTAAAGGCGCTGGCAGTGCGGCCTGCCAAAAGTATCGCGGCCAAGAGCACGCCAAATTCCCGTAAAAATGAAAAAGCTACGAGATCAATGGTGTAAACCGTTGCACCGAAATCTTGGAGCACCGTGGCCCCTAAAAACGCCACCACTGCGCCCACCATAAAGGTTAAGAGCGCAACGATAGGTACCGCATTCAAGCCACTTTGCTGAATATGCGCGACGGTAGCGGTAATACGCCAGTGGCGGGGTCGAAACAGAAGTGAGGTAAATGTGGCCAGCACCAAGCCAATGAAAGCCAGTAGCTGGCGCTGCTGAGACCCCAGCGCCACCATTTGCTGGCCCACTGTCGCTAAGGCTTCGCTAATCCGGTTGGGTCGAGGTGGGGGGCTCTCAAGCGGAGCGTCCATAGCTTCGGCAATGCGTATCAACAAGGCCTGCTGCACCTGGGGAAGATCGTTTGCCCAGTCGCCAATTTGTTTGGTTTTTTCAACACCAAGCAGCTCAACGATCAGCGCCGCACCGGCGGTATCCAGCCCCTCAAAGCCGGGTAACGACAGCGAGGCCGAGCTTAGCTGCCCCTGCTGCTGTAGGGCGCGCTTCAGCTCAGCGTAGTGGCGTAGTGTCCATTCGCCGTGCAGCGAGACATGCTCGCCCTGTTGAGTGATCCACTCGTTTGGCATCCTTGCTCCTCAGCGCCTTCACATGCAGTGAAGGCCTATGATGCAATCAAACGAGCGTTAGTGAAAGGTAAGCCGTCGTTTCTTAACGTGACGCACGATACTTGGGGGCCAGCTCCTGCTTAATTTTCGCTGCTACTTCCTTGAGTCTAGGCCCAAGGTTGTTGACCAATCGATCGTGATCTAAACGCAGGCTAGAGCCACCGCAGTTAATCGCCATCACTTCGGCACCATCTTCTAAAATGAGCGGCATGGCCACGGCGCTGATATCCCGCTGCCAATCCTGCTCGGAGAGGCAAAAGCCGTACTCGGTGTAGTCGCGCAGGCTCTGTTCAATACCGGCATGAAGGCGCGGCCAGTCGCTGCCGTGAAACGCGGCTAGTTCTTGCATCACCTGTTGACGGCGCTCGTCCGATAATCCGCACAGCCAGGCACGACCAATCGCCGAGGTGGCGATGGGCAGCCGCGAGCCAACATCTAAGCGAATAATCAGCGGGCCGTGGCCGTGGCAGGTTTCCAGATACACCATGTCGCTGCGGTCGGCACCGCCCAGGCTCACGTTGCAGTCGGTGGCGTCGGCAAAGTGCTGTAAATGGGGGCGAGCAATTTCGCGAATGCCCATATTAGCCAGAAAGCGATAACCCAGCGCCAGCACACCCGGCCCGAGGCGGTACTTCTCCAGGTGGCGGTTGTGTTGCAGGTAGCCTAACTGGGTCAGCGTATAGGTTAACCGGGACACCGTGGGGCGGGGGATGTGGGTGCGATTCGAGAGCTCTGCATTGCCCAGGTACTCTTCCCCTGTTCCAAAAGCGCGGAGCAGTTCTAACCCCCGCGCAAGCGCGGTGACAAAGTTGCGATCTTTTTCGGGTGATTGCGGCTCATCAGCAGCGGCGTCGGTTGGTTCCATCAAGCGTCTCGGCTAATCAATCATTGAGTGGCAAGTATCGCATACCTGCGCTGGGGCGTTGCAAAGCGCGATAAGAGAGCTTAGTCAACGCTTGGCCTGCGGCGCCTGCCTTAGATACTGTGCTAGCGCCGCAGGAGGGCGGTTAGCTTTCTAGGCGCTCAATGATGGTTGCAATGCCCTGGCCAACGCCAATACACATGGTGACCAGCGCATAGCGCCCGCCAGTGGCTTCTAGCTGGCGCAGCGCAGTGAGTGCCAAACGTGCGCCCGAGGCACCCAGCGGGTGGCCAATGGCAATGGCACCACCGTTGGCATTAAGGCGCGGATCGTCGGCGGAAAGACCCAACTGCTTAACGCAGCCCAACACCTGCACCGCAAAGGCTTCGTTGATTTCAATCACGTCCATCTGATCAAGCGAGAGGCCAGCCCGGGCCAGCGCTTTTTGCGAGGCGGGTACCGGCCCCAGGCCCATAACCCGGGGAGCAACGCCCGCCACGGCGCTGGCAACGATACGTGCTCGCGGAGCAAGCCCAGCTCGCTCGCCTGCTGCACGCGTGCCAACAATCAGCGCGGCAGCCCCGTCGTTTAATCCAGACGCGTTGCCTGCGGTCACGACACCGCCTTCAAACAGCGCGCCGAGTTTGGCCAGTTTTTCCTCGGTGCTTTCAGCGCGGGGATGCTCATCTTTATCTACCAACAGCGGCGGCTGTTTGCGCCCTTGAGGCACTTCTACCCCAAACATTTCGCCTTCATAAAAGCCGTTTGCCAGCGCCTTGGCATAGCGCGCTTGGGAGCGGGCGGCAAAGGCGTCGCTGGCCTCGCGGCCAATGTTTAGGTCGTGGGCAATGTTATCGGCAGTTTCCGGCATGCTGTGGCTGCCGTACTCTTTGGAAATCCACGGGTTGGGGAAGCGCGAGCCAATCACGGTATCAAACATCGGCTGATTGCGAGCGTAGGGGGAATCGGCCTTACCCAGCACGTAAGGCGCGCGGGACATGGACTCCACGCCGCCAGCCAAGAATAGCTCGCCCTCGCCCAAGCGTGCGGCGCGGGCGGCATCCATCATGGCGGCCAGGCCGCTGCCGCACAGGCGGTTGACGGTTTGGCCCGCCACCTCGATTGGCAGGCCCGCCAGCAGCGCCCCGTGACGGGCCACGTTACGGGAATCTTCCCCCGCTTGGTTCGTACAGCCCGCCAACACCTCTTCATAGCTCTCTGGGGAAAACGGATTACGCCCCACCAGTGCTTTTAGCGTCAGCCCCAGCAGTTCATCCGGGCGAATGGCCGCCAGGCTGCCGCCATGGCGACCAAAAGGGGTGCGTAACCCGTCGTAAATATAGGCGTCTTGCATGATTATTCTCCTTGTTTGTTTAAAGCCGTATTTGACGCTGAGATGTGTCAGCCCGTGGGTCCGTCGGTCAGCGGCATACCCAGCGCGGCGCGGCGGCGCAGCCACGGGCTAGGGCGATAGCGGGGGTCGCCGGTGGCCTCCAATAGGTTGTTCAAAATGGTCAGGATGCGCGAAGCGCCGTAGCGCTCGCCCAGACGCAGCGGGCCAAACGGGTAGCCCAAGCCAAGCTCCACCGCACGATCGATGGTGGCGGGCGCTGCGACGCCTTGCTGGGCGATATCGGCGCCCACATTGACGATGCACGCCACCACCCGCTGCAGCACAAAGCCGTTGCTGTCTTGAAGCGTGCTGACTGGGGTGCCGTCCGCATTCAACAGGCTGGCAGCGGCATCGATCAGATCGGGGCGGGTAATGGGGGAGGCCATCAGGCTGCGGCGCTTATCCAGCCCCGCCAGCATATCCACCGCGACGCACTGCTCGGCATTCAAGCCTTGGCGCAGCGCGCATTGAGTGGTGTCTTCACCCAGCGGTGTCAGCAGGCACAGCGCCTCGTTGCTGGGGTGATCACCCGACGCTAAAGGCCAGCCTGCCGCGTTGACGAGCTCGGCAAGGGCGGCGGCGCTGTCCGGGTCGTCTTGGCTGATCCATACGGGGCAAGGAGAGACTGCCGAAATGGCGGGTTCATCCGGCATCTGCTGCTGACCATCCACGTAGCGATAAAAGCCCTCACCGGTTTTGCGCCCCAGCAAGCCCGCCGAGAGCCGCTGGCGAGTCAGCGGTGAGGGGCGAAAGCGCGGCTCTTCGTAATACTGGTGGTACACCGACTCCATCACCGCATGGGAAACGTCCAGGCCCGTCAGGTCCAGCAGCGTGAAGGGTCCCATTCGAAAGCCACCTTGGTCCACCATGATGCGGTCGATGGTAGCGGGGTCGGCCACGCTCTCACTCAGAATGCGCAGCGCTTCGGTACCAAAAGCGCGCCCGGCGTGATTGACCAGAAAGCCAGGGGTGTCGGTGGCCTGGGCGGTAAAGTGGCCCATGGCTGTGCCCAGGGCGTTGACCCGCTGGGTAACGGTGTCGGCGGTACGTAACCCTGGAATCACTTCCACGATCTTCATTAGCGGAACGGGGTTGAAGAAGTGAAAACCAATCACCCGCTCAGGGTGCTGGCAGGCGGCGGCAATGGCGGTCACGGAGAGCGAGGAGGTGTTGGTGGCGAGCACGGCATCCTGGCGAACGATGCCCTCTAAATCACTGAACAGCCCCTGTTTGGCTTCCAGCTTCTCGATAATCGCTTCAACCACTATGTCGCAGGAGGCGAGGGCCGCGAGGTCGGGGGCTTCGATCAGTCGCTCGCCGTACTGCTCGGCTTGGGCTTGAGTAATACGCTGCTTGTCGGCGCTGCGCTGCCATAACTCATGAATAAAGGCAGTCGCTTCCGCCACCGCGCCTTCTTTTACATCAAATAGCATGACGTTCAGGCCTGCCTGCGCGGCGAGCTGAGCAATCCCTCTACCCATGGCCCCGGTGCCGACAATGCCAAGAGTGTTGAACGAATGGGCGACTGCGTCGTTGGACATAGGTCAAAATCCTCGCTGCAAGGGTTTATTGTTCTGCATTGCAAAATAGCATTTCGTTTATTGACTGCCATCCTAGGCTATGCAAAAGTGCCTGACAAGAGAGTGAACGCTAGTTTCGCCATGCAGAATTATTGCAGGCCTCACTGCCCGCGCGAACACCAACCATAAAAATATCGTTGCTACCAGGAGCCGTTATGATCCGTGATCCCGAACTGCTGAATCAGTTGGTTGATACCATTGCCCGCTTTGTCCGGGAGCGTTTGATTCCCAATGAGGCACGGCTTGCCGAAGAGGATGCAGTGCCCGCCGAGATCCTGGCGGAAATGAAGGAGATGGGGCTGTTCGGGCTATCCATTCCTGAAGAGTACGGCGGCTTAGGGCTCACCATGGAAGAAGAAGCTCTGGTAGCCATGGAAATCGGCAAAACGTCTCCCGCGTTCCGCTCGGTATTCGGTACGAATAATGGCATCGGTGCCCAGGGCATTCTGATTGACGGCACTGAAGAGCAGAAAGCCAAATACGTGCCGCGCTTGGCCACCGGGGAAATTCTCAGCTCTTTCTGCCTGACCGAACCGGATTCCGGCTCCGATGCCGCCAGCCTGCGCACCACCGCCGTGCGCGATGGCGACCACTACGTGTTAAACGGCACCAAGCGCTATATCACCAACGGCCCGGAGGCGGACCTGTTCACCGTGATGGCGCGTACCGACCCAGACAACAAAGGCGCTGGCGGTATCTCCGCCTTTATTGTTGAAGGCAATACGCCTGGTCTGATTCGCGGCCCGGCGGATAACAAGATGGGCCAGAAGGGTGCGCATACCTGCGATATCATTTTTGATAACTGCCGTGTACCGGCTGAAAACATCATTGGCGGTAAAGAGGGGCAAGGCTTTAAAACCGCCATGAAAGTGCTCGACCGTGGGCGGCTGCATATTTCCGCGGTGTGTGTGGGCGTGGCCGAGCGTTTGGTCGAAGAGTCGCTGCGCTACACCATGGAGCGTAAGCAGTTTGGTGCGCCGCTGGCGGAGCATCAACTGGTGCAGGCTATGCTGGCAGATAGCAAAACCGAAGCCTACGCAGGTAAAACCATGGTCATGGACGCCGCACGCCGCAAGGATGATGGCGAAAACGTCTCAACCCTAGCCTCCTGCTGCAAGCTGTTCTGTGCCGAGATGGTGGGTCGCGTCGCGGATCGCGCCGTGCAGGTGCACGGCGGTGCGGGCTATATGTCGGAATACGCCGTTGAGCGTTTCTACCGCGATGTGCGCTTGTTCCGCATTTACGAAGGGACGACGCAAATTCAGCAGCTGGTGATTGCCCGGAACATGGTGCGGGAGGCGTCCTAATGGCTCTATCGGTCCCTTACCAAGCGCCAGATGAGAAAATCTTTGGCCGTCTGGCAAGCGAGCTGTTAGCAGAGCTCCCCGAGCGCTTGAGTACCCGCGTGCTGGAAAACGCGAAACGCCTAGCGGATCACCCCGCGCTTGTGGATGGCAACGTTCGCTGGAGCTACGCCGAGCTGGGACAAGAGATTCATGCCGCCTGCGAGTGGTTAGCTAATTTAGGCATACGGCCCGGCGACCGTATTATGACGGTCAGTGAAAACTGCCGTGCCCTGGTGGTACTGCTGTTGGCCGCCAGTGAAATGGATGTTTGGGTCGCGATTGTCAATTCGCGCCTCTCCGCTCAGGAAGTGGATTTAATTCAGGGCAACTGCCTGCCTCGCCGAGTGTTTTACACTTGCGAAGCCTCCCAAGAGGCGAGCCAGCACGCCGAGCGCCACGCGGCTGACCGCTATCAGCATCCGCAGCTCGGCGGCCTAGCGATTTCACCGCTATTTGATAGCGAGCCAGAGCCTGTTCACGCCAGCGGTGCCGAGCAGGTAGCCGCGATGATCTACACCTCAGGCACCACCGGTACGCCGAAAGGCGTCATGCTGACCCATCGCGGTATTCTGTATATCGCCTCTATTTCCGGCGGCATGCGTCATCTGAGTGAAGGGCAGCGGGTGTACGGCGTGCTGCCGATGTCTCATGTGTTTGGCCTCTCATCAGTGTGTATGGGCTCGCTGTATAACGGCGCGTGCCTTTATACCGTGCCCCGGTTTGACGCGGTACAGCTGCTGGCAACGCTCAAAGAGGAGCGCATTACCGTGCTTCAGGGCGTGCCTGCTATGTACGCTCGCGCCCTGGAGTACTTGAAGCGTGAGCAGCGCGCGTTAGAAGCACCTGCGCTTATCTATATCTCCGCAGGCGGCTCGCCGCTGGATAGCGATACCAAAAAACGCGTGGAAGCTGCGTTTGGCCTAACGCTGCACAATGGCTACGGTCTCACCGAAGCCAGCCCGACGATTAGTCAAACCCGCATTGAAGACCGCCACCAGAGCAGCACCGTGGGCCGCGTGCTGCCGCTGTTGGAGTATCGGTTAGAGCCCTTAGGCAGCAGCGGCACGTCAGAAAAGGCAGGCGATGAGATCGGCGAGCTGTGGGTGCGTGGCCCTAATATCATGAAAGGTTACTTCCGCCAGCCGGACGCCACCCTCGCCACCTTAACGGAAGATGGCTGGCTCAATACCGGTGATATCGCCAAACTGGATCACGACGATCAGCTCTATATCGTGGGCCGCAGTAAAGAGCTGATTATTCGCTCGGGCTTCAACATCTACCCGCCGGATGTAGAAGCAGTGATTAATGAGCATCCTGCGGTGACCTTAACCGCAGTGGTTGGGCGGCAGGTGGCAGGCAATGAAGAGGTCGTGGCATTTGTGCAGTGCGAGCCGGGCGTTGAGGTTGATATGGCAGAACTCAAAGCCTTTATTGCCGAACGGCTTGCGCCTTATAAGCGTCCGACCCAAATTGTGCTGATGGATGCGTTGCCTTCCACCGCCAGCGGTAAGATTTTAAAAGGGCGGCTACGCGACTTGGCCCAGCAGGAGAGCGCTTTATGAGCGAAACAGACGGCGCTGACGCCTCCATCACACCGCAGGCGCTGATGGGTTATCACGAACTGTTGGGCATGCACGTGGTGGAGTGGGAAGAGGGGCGCGCGGTAGTGGAACTCACCATTGAACCCAAGCACCTTAACCGCAGCGGCAATGTGCATGGCGGTGTACTGGCTTCCATGCTGGACAGTGCCTTAAGCCTAGCGGGCCTGCACTGCGATGTGCCGGGGAATATTCGTCGTGGGATGACGCTGTCACTTACCACCACCTTTGTGGGGCCTGCTCGGCAAGGCGTGTTACGGGCCACGGGCACGCTGCGTGGCGGCGGGCAAAAAACCTTCATGACCAGCGGTGAGATCGTGGATGAGCGGGGCAATCTCGTCGCTATGGGCGAAGGCTCTTTTCGCCGCCGTAGCGGCAGCGAATCGTCACAAGGCGTTCCCGACCCGCAGTTGAGGGAGCCTAGCGAGTGAGCCCAGCCCGCCTGCGGGTTTCCTGTTTGCTACTGGTGACGCTTGCCACGCTGATTCATTTGGTGGGTGGCAGCGTGGCTTGGCAAGCCGCAGGCATCGTTGCGCTGCTGCTTTATTTGGTGACCCTGAAAGGTCAACTCACCCGCATGGCCAAGGGGCTGCTGTGTGCCGCTGGCGTACTCACACTGCTCGCGCTGTGGCGCTCGCCTACGCCTGGGCAGCTGCTGTTTGAGGCGAGTGGGCGTTTCGCGTTTTTTGCTACCTTTGTGGTGGCGCTGAGCATGTTGCGCCTACCTGCCTATCGCTCTCGTTTAGTGCGCCGCTGTGGGCAAAGCATGCTGCTTCAGCCGCCTAGCCGCCGCTACCCGATCTTATCCCTGGGCTCGGCGCTGTTTGGCATCATTCTGAACATTGGCGTGCTGAATCTGTTCGCAGCGATGATCGAAAAGAGCAATACCCTGAGTGCCGCCCAAGGGCGCGCCTGGGTGCGCGAGGCCCGTCAGCGGCGCATGATGCTGGCGCTGCTGCGCGGATTTTCGCTGGCACCGCTGATTTCGCCCATGGGTATTGGGGTGGCCGTGGTGCTTTCAAGCCTTCCCCAGGTCACCTGGCCACAGCTGGCACCCTATATTCTAGGGGCCGCCGCGCTGATTTTTATGGCGGGCTGGGCGGTGGACTATTTCACCGGCCCGCACCCACCCGCCAATAAAACCTATGTCACCCCGTCGCTGCGCCCGTTGGCGCAGTTTAGCGTTTTGCTAATCGGCATTGTGGCGCTGGTGTTTTCCATTGCGTGGCTGCTGGAGTTACGACTGCCCATTGCCGCGCTGCTGGGCGCGCCTACCGGGGCGCTTTTATGGCTGGCTTGGCAGCGTCGTAGGCTAGGCTATGGTGGATTGCCTGCCGCCATAACGGCGGTGCATCGTCAGCTACCTTGGTTGCTGTCTCCCAGCGCTAATGAAATCGTGGTGCTGGGGGCGGCAGGCTATTTGGGGCATGTATGCGTGGGCTTGGTGGATACTCAGCAGCTAGCACCGCTATTGGCGGTGCTAGACCCGCTGGGCACTTTGAATGCGGTGTTGGCCATGCTGATGGTGGTGGGGCTAGCGCAAATAGGCGTCAACCCGATTGTCACGGTGACGCTGTTGGTGGGCTTGCTCCCCACGATGGGCATTGAGGGGTTAACGCCTGAGCTGATTGGGGCATCGTTAATGGTAGGCTGGGCGCTGGCGCTGATGTCATCACCCATGACCGCTTCCATGCTGATTCTCTCGCGCTTTACCGGCGTACCCGCCACCCGCATCGGTTACCGCTGGAACGGGCGCTTTCTGATCGCGGCGATACCGCTGCTGGCGTTATGGTTTGGTTGGTCGCCTTTCTGAGGTGGGCTGTACAAGGAAACGCTTGACCTTTGGCAGGCGTTTTTTTATTGTTATTTTTATAAATTGAAATATTATTTTGCTATGCGGAATAAAAGCCGATGGTTCAATCGCTGGAGCATGCCTTATGAAAATCCTCGTCGCGGTGAAACGCGTCATCGACTACAACGTCAAAATCCGCGTCAAAGCGGACCACTCTGATGTAGACCTTACCAACGTCAAAATGGCCATGAACCCCTTCTGCGAAATTGCCGTGGAAGAGGCGGTGCGCCTGAAAGAGAAGGGCGTGGCCACCGAGGTCGTGGCCGTGACCGTGGGCCCCAAGGCCGCCCAAGAGCAGCTGCGCACTGCGCTGGCGCTGGGGGCCGACCGCGCCATCCACATTGAAACCGACGAGCGCGCCGAATCGCTGGCGGTGGCCAAACTGCTGGCCAAAGTGGTAGACGAAGAGCAGCCCGGCCTCGTCATCCTCGGCAAACAGGCCATCGACACCGACAACAACCAGACCGGCCAGATGCTCGCTGCGCTGACCAATCTGCCGCAAGGCACCTTCGCCTCAGAAGTCGCGGTAGATGGTGACAAGGTCAACGTGACCCGTGAAATCGACGGCGGCCTGCAAACCGTCGCGCTGACACTCCCGGCCATCGTCACCACTGACCTGCGC